>JAAYIQ010000019.1 GCA_012523365.1 Clostridiaceae bacterium | reverse complement strand
CGTTCAATCGTTTGTCGAAAAAGACACTGATTTTCGTTGATCACATTCACTATTGTTTAAGTGCGGGAGCTTCCTGTGTTTCGAAATTCGCGATTTAATCGCGAATCAAAATAATAATCGCAATCTGAGATTGCGAAACAAAATCTACCCTTGCAATCTGAGCCACCCTCCCGGCTCTTCACCTAATTCCGTGAAACACAGAATCAGTGCTTTTCTGCAACGAGAGCGATGATATGTACGAAGGAGATATTCCGGCAACGAGAGAAATGATGCGTACGAAAAGCGATCATCCGGAGGCGCAAGCGATGATGCGTGCGAAAAGCGATATTCCGGAGGCGGATACCGACTAAATCGACGAAATGCTTCATTTAGTCGGTAATTGTCACTTGAGCGGAGGGTCGTAGAGGTCGTGGATACCGACTAAACCATCGAAAAGCGCTGTTTAGTCGGTAATCATTAATCAAATACGAGACCGCGCGCCGCCCGAGCTCTAAACGGCTTCGTGTGCGGACGAAACAAGGCTTTTCGAGCGGTTTCGTCCGTAGTTTCGTTTCTTCGACCGATATGTGCCGATCGATCGTTTTCAATCGCTCATTTTGTATGTATCAGAATGTGTTGCTAACACAAGCGAGCACTACTGCCATCAGCCGGGCACTCGGCTTCGCGAACGCACTGCGAGTATTTTAGAATTCCGGATCATGACCCGATTGGCCGCAGGAAAACGGCAACGGAGTGATCACGGACCGTTTTCCTGTTCACTTTTCACGGAAATCGGTGAAGAGCCCTTTTTCGTTGACATTTGAATCATCGCATTATATGATATCGGCAAAGCGATGACGGAGAAAAGTAGCGCCCTTTATCGTTCCCAGTGAGCGGGAGACAGTGAGAACCCCGCAAAGTGAATCGGCGCGAAGAACACTCTACCAGCAGTGAGCTGAAATCTCTTGGTTTTAGGGAGAGTAGGGGAACCGTGAGCCGCGCGATAAGCGGCGGGTTTTTACCGGTGAGTCGACTGCCGACGGCAGTAAATCAGGTGGTACCGCGGACAATTGATGTTCGTCCTGAAACAATGTTTTTGGGGCGGGCTTTTTTTATTCTCGAAAATCGCCTTCCCGCGAAGTGATGTAGGAGGATTTTAAGGATGAGTACGGAAAACATTTATCGGACAAAGACGCTCGGCGAGGTCAGCGAGAGCGATATCGGGGCGACGCTGAGGGCGTCCGGATGGGTCGATACCATCCGTGACCACGGCGGCGTGTCCTTTCTGGACCTTCGAGACATGTACGGTGTCCTTCAGGTCGTCATGCGCGACACGACCCTCCTCGAGGGCTTATCCCGTGAGGACTGCATCTCTGTAGAGGGCGTGATGCAGCGCCGCGACGAGGAGACCTATAACCCGAAGATCCCGACCGGGACGATCGAACTGGTCGCCGCCAAGGTGACGATCCTCGGTAAAGTCTATCGTCCGCTTCCTTTGGAGATCGCTTCGTCTACGGAGACCCGGGAGGACGTTCGCCTCAAGTATCGTTACCTTGACCTTCGTAACAAGAAGGTCCGCGACAATATGATCTTCCGCTCCGAGGTCATCTCTTTTCTTCGCTCGAAAATGACCGGGATGGGCTTTCTCGAGATCCAGACGCCGATCTTAAGCGCTTCCTCACCCGAGGGCGCGCGCGACTATATCGTGCCGTCGAGAAAATTTAAGGGGATGTTCTATGCCCTGCCGCAGGCTCCTCAGCAGTACAAGCAATTGCTGATGGTCTCGGGCTTTGACCGCTATTTTCAGATCGCGCCGTGCTTCCGCGACGAGGATTCCCGCGCGGACCGCTCTCCGGGCGAGTTCTATCAGCTCGATTTCGAGATGAGCTTCGCGACGCAGGAAGATGTGTTCCGGGCCGGCGAGGAGGTCCTGACCGCAACGTTCCGTAAGTTTGCTCCGGAGGGTGCCGCCGTAACCGAGGCGCCGTATCCGGTATTCCCGTACAAGCAGGCGGTGCTCGAGTTTGGGACCGATAAGCCCGACCTTCGAAACCCGCTTCGTATCATCGACGTGACGGAGTTCTTTTCGCGCTGTACCTTTAAGCCCTTCCACGGTAAGACCGTCCGCGCGATCAAGGTCCGCGGCGAGATGACGAAGAGTTTTCACGAAAAGCTCCTCGCCTTTGCGCAGTCGATCGGCATGGGCGGACTGGGCTACCTGGAGGTCGCCGGGGATCTGTCCTTTAAGGGACCGATCGATAAGTTCATCCCCGACGGAATGAAGTCCGAGATGCTCGAACTGGGCGGCCTTGCCGCCGGCGATACGATCTTTTTTATCGCCGACCGCGAGGAGCGCGCGAATCTTTTCGCGGGACAGATCCGGACCGAGCTCGGCGCTCGCCTCGACCTTCTGGAAAAGAACGCGTACCGCTTCTGCTTTATTAACGACTTCCCGATGTACGAGTACGATAAGGACGAAAAAAAGATCATCTTCACGCATAATCCCTTCTCCATGCCTCAGGGCGGACTGGAGGCGCTTACCGGGAAGGATCCTCTGGAGATCCTCGCCTATCAGTACGACATCGTTTGTAACGGCGTCGAGCTTTCTTCGGGCGCGGTCCGGAACCATAGCCTCGAGATCATGGTCAAAGCCTTCGAGATCGCCGGCTACACCGAGGAAGACCTCAAGGTCAAGTTCGGCGCCCTCTACAACGCCTTCCAGTACGGTGCCCCACCGCATGCCGGCATGGCGCCCGGCGTCGACCGCATGATCATGCTCCTTCGGAACGAAGAGAACATCCGCGAGGTCATCCCGTTCCCGATGAACGGGAACGCGCAGGACCTGATGTGCGGCGCTCCGAGCGAGGTCTCCGAGCAGCAGCTCCGGGATGTTCACTTGAAGATCCGGCCGTAAGAATTGAAATGACGGCGGGCGACCGAATGGTCGCCCGCTTTTGTTGTAACGCTTTTCGAGAAGAAACGAGCGGGCGATTTCAAGTTAATGTATGAAAAGATGGATCTTCGGTCAATATGATGGTCGCTCGTGACTTCGATCATCCACTGCGGAATAATGCGGATTTCCGCAGAATTCTGCATCCATGTTGTAATGTGCTTTGATTCGAGCTATAATCCAATTGCAGGAATGTGCGGATTTCTGCAGTTTAAATAAATACGAGAGGCCGGCTATGGAAATTCGCAGAGACATTTATCTCAATAAGTTAATATCAAAGAAGCACAACCGATTGATTAAGGTCATCACGGGCATGCGCAGATGCGGTAAATCATATCTGGTATTTACACTGTTTCGGGAGCATTTGGCAAGCGAGCAGGTTCCGGATGATCATATTATTGAGGTGGCCTTTGACCTTTTTGAGAACAGGGAATATCGCAATCCAAAGGTACTCTGGCCATATCTTACGAAGCAGATTACGAATCAAAACATGTACTATGTGCTTTTGGATGAGGTTCAGTTGCTGGATGATTTTGAGGCGATACTGAACAGCCTGTCATCCATGAAGAATGTGGATGTTTATGTCACCGGAAGTAATGCTAAATTCTTGTCTAAGGATATCATTACGGAATTTCGCGGACGCGGTGACGAAGTTCGCATGTACCCGCTCACTTTTGCTGAATTTATGAGCGTATATCCGGGAGACCGGGTATCCGGATGGAGAGATTATGTCATTTACGGCGGCCTCCCTCTTGTTCTTGCGTTTGCATCACCGGATCAAAAATCGGATTTTCTGAAAAGTCTGCTTCAAGAGACGTACATTTCCGACATTATCGGCAGGAACAACGTTAAAAACAAGTCGGAACTGGAAGAACTTCTAAATATAATATCTTCAGCGGTGGGATCGCTTACCAATCCGAGCAAGCTTTCCGCTACCTTCAAAAGCGTGAAAAACAAGACGATTAGTCAGAATACCATTAAAAAATACATCGGATATTTTGAGGATTCTTTTCTTATTGACAGTGCAATCCGTTATGATATCAAAGGCAAGAGGTATATTGACACTCCTTTTAAGTACTACTTTACCGACTATGGTCTTCGGAATGCCCGTCTCAATTTCAGGCAGACAGAAGAGACACATGCAATGGAAAATATCATTTTTAACGAGCTGAAGGTGCGCGGGTACAACGTGGATGTCGGTGTTGTTATTTCGAACGAAGTAGATAAGAACGGAAAAAAGATTCGTAAGCAGCGAGAAATTGACTTCGTCTGCAATAAAGGCTCAAAGCGGTATTATATTCAATCTGCCTTTGCCATGCCGAATCAATCAAAAAAAGAGCAGGAACAGAAGTCGCTTCTGATGACGCAGGATGCATTTAAGAAAATTATCATTACGAAGGATGCACTGATGCCTCTTTATAACGAAGACGGTGTTTTGATCATGAACATTTTCGACTTCTTATTGAATATTAATAGCCTTGAGTTGTAGAAAATGTATCTTTCGGGCGTCCGAACGGTCGCCCGCTTGCTTTTCGGGAGGAATTCATGGAACTTGCCAAAGTCGTCCTCAAAAAAGAAGATGGCCGGACCCTGCGGGCCGGCGGCGCATGGATCTTCGATAACGAGATCGACTCGATCGAGGGCGAGTTTACGAACGGCGGCCTCGTCCGCGTGTTCGCGTTTAACGACTTCTGCCTCGGGACGGGCTTCATCAACACGAACTCCAAGATCCGCATCCGCATGCTGAGCCGCTCGGGGGACGCCGTCGTCGACGACGCCTTCATCCGAAGCCGCGTGCGCGACGCCGTCGAGTACCGGAAGCACGTGATCGACATGTCGAGTTGTCGCCTGATTTTCGGCGAGGCGGATTTCCTGCCGGGGCTCGTGGTCGATAAGTTCGCGGACATCCTCGTCGTCGAGTCGCTCGCGCTCGGGATCGACCGCTATAAACTCTTGATCATCGACGAATTGAAAGAGCTCCTGGCCGCCGAGGGCATGCCGATTCGCGGCGTCTATGAACGAAGCGATGCGGCGGTCCGCCTGAAGGAAGGCCTTCCTCTCGAAAAGGGCTTCATCGGCGAGCCTTTCGATACGAACGTGTTGATCACGGAAAACGGTGTACAATTTTCCGTCGACGTCGCGGAAGGCCAGAAGACCGGCTATTTCCTCGACCAAAAGATGAACCGCGCGGCGATCCGCCCGCTCTGCAAGGGCGCCCGCGTACTCGACCTCTTCACCCACACCGGCTCCTTCGCGCTCAACGCGGCGGCATCCGGTGCCTCTTCCGTCCTTGCGGTCGACTCCTCCGAGCCGGCGCTCGCTCAGGCGCGAATCAATGCCGGGCTCAATGGTTTTTCGGAGACGATCTCCTTCCGGTGCGCGGATATTTTCGAGCTGCTGCCGGAGCTCGAGCGACAAGGTGAACGCTACGATGTGATCATCCTCGACCCGCCCGCCTTCGCGAAAAGCCGCGAGTCTTTAAAAAACGCACGAAAGGGCTATAAGGAGATCAATCTGCGTGCGATGCGCCTTCTCAACGACGGCGGCTATCTGGCGACCTGCTCCTGCTCACATTTCATGACGCCCGAACTCTTCTACGAGACCGTCCTCTCCGCCTCCAAAGACGCGCACAAGCGCATCCGTCAGATCGAGTACCGGACGCAGGCGGCCGACCATCCGATCTTGTGGCCGGCGATGGAATCGTATTATTTGAAGTTTTATATTTTGCAGGTCAGTAATCAGAAGTAAACGCAACGTAGAGTAGCAAAATGCGCCGGACGCCGGGTTCTGCGATACGTCGATTGCCGAATCAAGATTTTCGATTTATGATGATCGCATCAAGTCGCGAGGAGAAAATGATGAACAATCAGAAATTCGGCGAGATCATCGCCAAGGCCCGAAAAGATAAAGGAATGACGCAGAAAGATCTGGCGGAGCGCTTGCGTATCACGGATAAGGCG
>JAAYIQ010000145.1 GCA_012523365.1 Clostridiaceae bacterium | reverse complement strand
GAATGCCGGACGCGTCGCTTCCGGCACCGGCTTCCGTCAGTCCGAAAGCGGCCATCTTCCGACCCGCCGCGATATCCGGCAGATATTTCTGCTTCTGCTCGTCATTTCCGAAAAGGATGATCGGAAAAGCGCCGAGTCCCGTCGCCGCATAGGACAGGGAAATCCCGCCGCAAGCCCGGCTCAGCTCTTCGACGACCAGAGACATCTCGAAAATGCCCCCGCCGAGTCCGCCGTATTTCTCCTCGATATACACGCCGCAAAGGTCTGAAGCGGCCAAAATTTTCATGATATCGTGCGGAAAAGTTCCTTCTTCGTCATATTGGATCGCCAGCGGTCTGATTTTCTCGTCCGCGATCTGTGCCGCCAGTTCTTTGATCATCGTTTGCTCTTCGGTCAGAAAATAGTTCATGTGCATTTCTCCTTCGCGAACGTGTTTCCGCGATTTTCAATTATGTTGATCGTCAAACTATATGGTTGAGTATAGTACAAAAGGAAATCCGGCGCAATAATTACTTTGATTTACAAATAATTTGATCGGCGTGATTTTCCCCCGAGCCAGTTTCATCAAAAAAGCCGCCGGAAACCAAGTCTCCGACGGCCTTTCCGGGGTTACGCTTTCCGGTCTATTTCTTCCGGACCGGAACCCAAATCTCTCCGAACCCGTTTTGATGCTTGCCTAGGCCGTAGTACATCTCGAACTGCGGACCTTCCGCCGTCTCGTACTCGGAGGACGGAAACCACTCCGACCAGATCCGCCTCCACACGCCCTGCACTTCACATTCGGGTGCATCAAAAATCGCCCAGGTTGCGGCCGGGACGTCGAGGGTCGAAAAACGCGAAGGCAAAGTCAATCCTTCGGGCAGGTACTGGCACAGCATGTACTTGAAATCGGTTTCCGTGAAATCATAGAGCGCGGCGATCGTGAAGTTGTCGCCGAATCGCCCCAGCAGGCGGTTCATCTCCTCGGCGGTTCCGTCTTCGCCGCATTTTCTGCAAAACTGCGGCACCTGAAGGAATGCCGTCTCATGGTCCGTGCTGATCTTTTCGAAAACACCGAATACCCGGAATGCCTCTCTTTGTTCAATACGATAGTTCATTTCTTGGTCTCCTTTAATTGATATTGAGAAGGTCATCCTCGGATAGGCTTTGAGCGAGACGCCCGAATTGCGCGAGGCCGCCGGCATGACGCCGTGCAGATTCCTGTACGCCCGACTGAATGCTTCCGGCGATTCGTATCCGTACTTCAATGCCACGTCGATTACTTTCGTATCGCTTGTCTGCAGTTCGAAGGCGGCCATCGTCAGGCGCCTTCTCCGGATGTACTCCGACAGCGGGACATCCGTTATAAACGAGAACATCCGCTGAAAGTGATACGTGGAACAGCAAGCGATCTGCGCGACTTTGTCGTACGAGATCTCCCCGGTCAGATTGGACTCGATGTAGTCCATCGCCTGATTCATTCTTTCCGGCCAATCCATTGACTTTCCCTCCCTGATGAGACCATCATAATCTTTCGGAGCTTACGAATCCTTGCAGTTGATGCACGAAAATGTCAGGTGTTCTCCCGTCTCGCTCACTGATGAAGCGAACAAGGCAATGCTTTTACTTTCTGTGTACCTTGCGCTGATTTTCACTCAACGTGCAGGTCTGCCTTTTCGATCTTTTTCCGGCAGTCCGGACACAACCCTTCGAAAACCAGCCGATGCCGAAAGACCAGATAGCCGGTTTCCTCGATTGCGCGCTCATCCATTGCTCCGTCGTATGGAATCGGCACATCGCAAACCGTGTGACACCGGGAACAGATCAAGTGATCGTGCCGATCCGCGCGAACCTCGTAACGGTCGGTGACCGGAAGCTTCACATGGAGAATTTCCCCCGTCTGCTCGAGCACATTCAAATTACGGTAGACGGTGCCGCGGCTGATTTTATCGTCGACGGCACGAACGTCCGTATAAATCTGATCTGCGCTCGGATGATCGCAACGCGCCCGGACCGCATCCAGGACCAATCGTCGCTGTCTGGTACTGCGCTGTTTCAAGATTCACTCACTCCTTTTGTCTACTCCATCATTCCGGAAAGCGTCGCTTGATTCAACTCTGAATTACTGAGTCTTGAGAGCTCCCTGACTTTATCGAAACAGAGCCCGGCCGCCTTTGAAAAACGCTCGCCGTATTCGGGATCCGCAAGACAGCAGTGCGCGGCATGGCGGTACTTGATATTTTTCGTAACACAGGCCATGTCTGCGGCGGTGTTTTCAATAAGGAGCTGCTTCTGATCTTCGGTCATCACCCGCCACAGGTTTCCTCCGGCGCGGAAGCAGTCGTCGGTCGGGTCATCCTTGGGATCAAATCGGTACATCGCCCCGTCCAAATCCATCGGCGGTTCCATGACCTCCGGCTGAGCGGTCCATACGCCATAGCTGTTTGGAGTATACGCCGGGGCTCGTCCGTAGTTACCGTCGACACGCATCGCTCCATCGCGGTGATAATCATTGACGGGGACCTTCGCGCGGTTGACGGGGATCTGATTATAGTTGATGCCCAGACGATACCGGTGCGCATCTCCGTACGAAAAGAGTCTTCCCTGAAGAAAGCGGTCCGGGCTGAAGCCGATACCGGGAACGACATGCGCGGGGGTAAAAGCGGCCTGCTCCACCTCGGCGAAGAAATTCTCCGGGTTGCGGTTGAGCTCCAGAACGCCCACTTCGATCAGCGGGTATTCCGCGTGTCGCCAGATTTTGGTGATGTCAAAGGGATTCTCATAATGATTTTTGGCCTGTTCCTCAGTCATAATTTGCACGTACATCGTCCATTTGGGGAAGTCGCCCCGCTCAATCGACTCGAAAAGATCCTTGCCGTGATACTCGCGGTCCATGCCGTTGATTTTCGCGGCCTCTTCGTTACTGAGGTTCTTAATCCCCTGTTGTGTCCTGAAATGAAACTTGCACCAGACGCGCTCGTTCTTGTCGTTATAGAAGGAATACGTGTGCTCGCCGTAAAAGTGCATGTTCCGGAACGACGCGGGAATGCCGCGGTCGCTCATGACGACGGTGATCTGATGGAAACATTCGGGCAAAAGCGTCCAGAAATCCCAGTTGTTCTGTGCCGAGCGGCGCCCGGTGTGCGGGTCGCGTTTGACGGCACGGTTCAAATCGGAGAAATTATGCACATCCCGGATAAAGAACGTCGGGGTGTTGTTACCGACCATATCCCAGTTCCCCTCTTCGGTATAGAACTTGACAGCTACGCCGCGGATATCCCGCTCGCAGTCGGCGGCACCGCGCTCCCCTGCCACGGTCGAGAAGCGGATAAATAACTCGGTTTCCGCCCCGGGCGCGAGCACCTTCGCCTTCGTATACTTTGAGATGTCGTGTGTTACCGTAAGTTTGCCGTACGCGCCCCAACCCTTGGCGTGCATCCGGCGTTCCGGAATCACCTCGCGGTTGAAGTGTGCCATCTTTTCCATCAGCCAAACATCCTGCATGACGACGGGACCGCGCGGACCGGCGGTAATCGCGTTTTCATTGTCGGCGACCGGTGCGCCGACCTCGTTGGTCAGTTTTTTGTACTCGTCCATGGTTTTTTCTCCTTTCGGTGGTTTGAATCGTTCGGTTTGTCGTGTTACAAAGAAAGACACATAATCAGAAGCCAGACGTAAACCGCGGTTTTCGGTAACATCAGCATGCCGATCTTTGGATTTCGGTTCGCCCAAAGGACGACGGGCAGATAGAAAGCAAAACTGAGAATGATTGCAAGCCAGACCAAACCGAGACCCGGCGAAGCTTTTCGAAAAACAAAGAACAGCGCGGCGACCGTCGCCCCCAGCGCGAAAAACGGGATATTCCTCAAAATTCCCCAGCGGACGGGCGGATACCGTTTTGTCCATTGGTTCTGCGGAAGAATGCATAACGCGATGCGAACCATCGCAAGGAGACAGACGGAAAACGACCAGACTTCTGCGTTCGGGATCGCGAAAATGAGCGTCCCGATATGATACAAAATGACGTAGAAAAGGGTCATCGTGATTGAGGTAATTTGCTTTCCGCGGCCGAGCGCCCTTCTGTTTGACTCCTCGTCACCCGAAAGGATCACTCTGATGCGCGGGATCAGGTGAAACGCGTCTCCGCCTACCAGTAACAGGGCCATAACGCCCGCCCAAAATCGCGGTGGATTTCCCGGGGCACCTACAAGGAGAACCACCCCGATGATCGTCGCTGCGGCAAGATAAAGGATATCGAAAACTGCTTCCACCCGTCCGAATACACGCTTCATATCATTCCATCCTCCTTCCGGGCCTTGGCCATCCAAAGAAGATGGATCGTCACGGTAATCCCGATGACAGAGAACAGAAGCAAACTCCACATACTGCGGATCAGGGCACCGGACAGAATCAGCATTCCCCACAACCAAGCCATACTGATGATGAACGTCTTTCTTGTAAGGCCCTTCCGGCTCTCATAATTTTCTACGTGTTCGCGAATAAAGGGAATCGCCACGATCCTCGCACGGATCCGGGGCGCCGACGATAAGCAGGCGACCGCCGCCAAAACAAACGGAGTTGTCGGCCATACGGGAATCAATATCCCGATTGCTCCGAAAACCAAAAAGAGAAATCCCAGAACGGTCAGCAAGATCGTTTTCAAGGGACAGATCCACCCGTCTCTTTCCTTATTAGGACTTATTACTATTATTCTAACACAGTACCGGAAGAAATTACAGAAATATTTGATATTTTCTCAAGGGTATCCTCTCCTGATTCCGGCTTTACTCGATCGGGCGTTTCTTGATCCCGAAACAGAAACGCAAGCCGGGAACCCTTCGGATAATTTCATATACCGACATCGTCACGACAAAAGACAAGAGGATAATCAAACCCGCCTGGGCGTATTCATCGGAAACCCGTTGAGTGACATAAAAAGCGACCGCCACAAGTACCGATTGGTGCAATAGATAGACCGGGAAAGCCGCCGCTGCAAAGTACGCCGTTATGCGGGTTCGGAAATTCAGAAACCGTCGGCCCAAGCCGAGAAGGGCCAAGATACCGACCCATGTGACGACACGGCGATACAATTCATACGGAATCGCCTGATAATCTACCCGATCAACCAAGATCAGATGAAGAGCAAGCATCGCCACTAAAGCGCCTGTCAGAATCGGCCAGTACTTTTCGATCCGCTCCTGAACTTTTTCTTCGGCCAACACGAAATACCCGAGCATGAAGAGGGCAAAGTTCTCGCCCAAACCTTTTCCCCCGATGACCAATAACGGCGCGAACAACCACAGTATGGCCGCGAAAGCCAGCAAAGCGGGCATGTTCAGGTTATTTATTTTCGATGTCAGCGAGTACTTCCGGGCAAGAAGGATCAGAGGGATCGCCGCCAACGAAATCACGAACAAATACAGGATGAACCAGAGATGCCCAGGCGTGAAACCGCCCTCGTACCCGGTCAGATCCGTCCATTTGGTGAAAAACAAAAGATATTGTTCAAAATATCCTCCGGAATATCCGTTGTGAAACCGCTCCGCATAATAGGTCTGGATCGGAATGAGAACGAGGATACCGAAAATCAGAGGCACAAAAAGGCGCTTTACCCGTTCGACGATATAAAGCTTGACCGATCGCTTTTTCAGCGCGCAGCGTGTACTGATGCCGGCAATTGCAAAAAGAAGCGGCATAAACCACGGAGACGTCGCAACGAGAAACCCGCCCAGAAGCGGCATTGAGTCCCCGCGCACGTAAAAACTTTCCCCGTAATGGTTATAGATCATGAATGTATGGTAAACAAAAAGCATCAGGATACAAAGTGATCTCAGATTGTCAATGTCGTTTCTTCTCATGCCAAGCCTCTGCGGATTTATTGATGAAATGCTGAGCAGATCCGTATCTTCGGATCCAACCCCTATGCGCCCAGCCAGGGAATAAAGAGTATGAATACCGCCACTTGAATGCCCAGCGCAAGAATCACTGCCGCGGCGCCCATGACGATTCCCGTAATCGCGGCTTTTTTCCCTGCTTGCTTCTCCGCGCCGGTCCCTTTGAGCGCTATGATTCCACAAACGATCGCAAATAATGCGAGTAAGTATACGGCACCCATAAAGGTAACGATTCCGATCGACTCGACAAACCATCCCAATAAAACAGACGCGACAAGAACGACTAAGCTTCCGATACCCAGATACAATGCGGCAACGGCCACCCCCGGCTTGGGTGGATTGTTCGGAACAGGGTGATCACTCATCTTCATTCTCCTTATCGATATGCGTCACTCGAAAATCACGCACGGCGGGCAGAAAACGGATATCTACAGACTAATAGTAACATCTTTTACCAAAATACTGAGATTATGAATCGCGCGAAAAGCGTTGTCCCGCGAACAAACAGCAAATTATCCGCACACCCCGCCGTCACCCTACCCACGGCGTGTAGAAAAGTTCCCACTGCGGATCGTTACCGAACCAGTAGCTGTCATATTCCGTATCGTACTCAAAAGCCATGCGGCACTCCGTGCCGTCCGTCAGCAAGAAATGCACATATCCGGTTCCGCCGACACTTTCATCATCCCAATAAAAATACTGCGGGAAAACCGCGACACCAGCGGGGGACTACAAAGAACTGAAACATTGAAGTATCCCGAATCTATTATGACTCAGGGAACTATACTGAGTGAATGGTGTTCGGGACCCTCTATTCCAACCAAATCGACCCGTTCTCACACCCGGATAATTGGTTGATCCGGTCATGATTGTCAAAAAGAGTATGCATTCGGATCGAACATGCCACAGATCATCACGATAATTTCAACAGCATGCTTTTCTTCTCGCCTTGACCTTCATCAAAAATATTATCATTCACTTCGAGTACAAAATCGGTCGTCAAATCCGTTAGCGTAAATGTGAATGTGTATGAAATTGTCGTTCCGGGTGTGTATTCCAGCCATTGAGCACTCGTAGACAATAATTTTCCGTCCTTATAAACCGGGTCTCCACGTTTCTGCTCCACTCCGTTTTGATAACCGTGCGCTTCAAATTGCCAGCCCGGTGGATTTTGCTTTTCCGCAACGTTGGTATAGCCAAAGGAAACGACCAATGCCGGATTCCCATCACGGTCTTCCCCGACCTCGTGCGAGACATATACCATTGTGATACCATTCTTTTCGAAAAGAATCGGCTCAACCGGTACCGGACTTGTCTCGGGCACCGTCGGTTCCGTTTCTTGAGTTGTCGCTTCTGTCGGAGTTTCTGTCGTTTGTTTCGTAGTCACCATGGCTGTCGTAACCGGCGTAGTCTCTTCCGGTTTTGATACGCAAGCGGAGAGGCACAAAATCCCAACGGCCATTCCTACTGCAATGATTTTTTTCATGTTCCGATCCTCCTATTATCTGTAATTATGCCACTTCGTGTATATATCGCTATAATAAAAAATGACAAGCCGCACCGACTCTGTTCAAACTCTTTCGTTTAAACACATCCGCATTAAAGATTGCAATCTAATCTTACATCCCGCCGTCAGCCCGCCCACGGTGTATAAAACAACTCCCATTGCGGATCGTTACCGAACCAGTAATTGTCGTACTCCGTATCGTACTCAAATTCCGAGCGACACTCCGTTCCGTCCGCCAACAGAAAATGAACGTATCCGGTTATGCCTGCATTATCGTCATCCCAATAATAATACTGAGGGAAAACCGCAACACCCGAAGGCACCACACCTTTTTCAAATCCCCCGGAGACCTTCTTTTCGACCGGAATCTCCGTCAGGGTGTAAGTAAAATACCTCGAAAGGCCGCCCTCCTTCTTCGTTGAGAGCGCCTCCTTCCACCAGATCTCTCTTGCATCGGGATCGTTTACCAGGGTTTTTCCGTCATACAGGACCGGTGTCCGGTGTCCGGAAAGATTCCCGAAAAGAAAGCTGTTTGTATCAATAAACAGCTCCCCGTCCTCATACACAAAAGCGGCGTTATGGATCACCTCAAGGGAAACGATCTTTACGGGATCAAATGTGTAAATAAAGACTTCATAATCACTGCTGGCAACGTCATAGCAATCGACAAGCGCCGGTTGATTGTCCGTCCCGTCGCTTAAGAGCATTACGTTGTCGGAAAGATACTGCCCGTCGATTCGCTCCGTGATATCCGTCGTTTTTCCGGACTTCCCGTCCGTATAGCGAATGACCTGCGGCCGCCCGGCGGAAGCATCCGCGATCTCGCGTTTGATGGTGTCAACCTTCCCGTCTCCGTTCCAGTCGACCTTCACCATGATATTCTGAGGCT
>JAAYIQ010000018.1 GCA_012523365.1 Clostridiaceae bacterium | reverse complement strand
CTTGAACTGGAGCGGGTAATCGCCGTGGAAGCAAATGGGGATCACAAGACCGTGGTGACCGAGGACGGCCGTTACGATTGCGAAAGTGTAATCATCGCGACGGGAGCGAGACACAGGAAACTCGGACTCCCGGATGAGGAGCGTCTGACGGGGCACGGGGTCTCGTATTGCGCCGTTTGTGACGGGGCGTTTTACAAAGGACGGGTTGCGGCAATCGTCGGGGGCGGGAATACCGCGTTTTGCGACGCGCTTTTTCTTTCGAATCTCTGTCAGAAGGTGTATCTGATTCACAGAAGAGGTTCTTTTCGCGCGGACGCGGCGATGACGGAGCGACTTCGAAGGATTCCGAACGTTGAATACGTGACGGAGTCGGTCGTTGAAGCCCTGATCGGAGAGAGAGAGTTGCGGGGAGTGCGTTTGAAATCGCTTTCGAACGGGTGCTTCTCGGAGCTTTCCGTCGATGCTTTATTTGTCGCTGTCGGTCATGAGCCGGACAGTGCGATCTTTGCCGGGCTCATTGAAATTGATTCGGAAGGATATATTTTGGCAGGTGAGGATTGCCGAACAAACGTACCGGGAATTTTCGCCGCCGGAGATTGCCGGCAAAAGAGCGTTCGGCAATTGACGACAGCGGTTGCGGACGGGGCGAACGCGGCCGGCGGAGCTTGGAGTTGCGCGGTCGGGTAGAGTGGCGGTCGAAGCGACTTGGTTTTACGGGATTAGTGTCGAGTATACACCCTGCCTCTTTTCGCGCACCCCCTCTTGTGTTATAGTATTTTCTGATCCGGTCGGATACATGGGTGCTTAGCTCAGCCGGGAGAGCACATGCTTCACACGCATGGGGTCGCTGGTTCAAGTCCAGTAGTACCCACCACGGGAAACCCTCGAGACCTTTTGGTTTCGGGGGTTTTTGTGGTTGTGATCGACTTTTCTGCGGTGTGTTCTTAAGACAACCTCGTAAACGCGATGCGAGGTGGTTTCATAACGCTTCCGGTCACGCCGAAAACACCGTCGTATGGTATAATCATGGGACAGTACCGGCCGGGATATATGATGCGAGGGCTTCGGGCATGAAGGAAAAAGGAACGGAGCAAGTCCGAAAGACGGTTTGGCATTCGATGGAATCCGAACGAATCTTCGGAAAGCTCGAAACGGATCCGAAGGGACTCTCATCGGCGGAAGCCGCCCGGAGGCTCGAAATATACGGGGCGAACTCGTTACCTTCTGCCGAGCCGCCGGGAGTCTTTACTGTTTTTCTGCATCAACTCAAGAATCCGTTGATCTATATTTTGCTTGCCGCTGCCGTGTTTGCCCTGATTGCAAAAGAATATATTGACGTCATTTTTATCATGGCGGTGATCCTTCTAAACAGCGTTCTGGGAACGTATCAGGAATACACTGCCGAAAAGAGCGCCGCAGGTCTTCAGAAACTGCTTCGGATCATCGCGCGTGTTCGGCGCTCGGGTCGGGATCGGGAAACCCTTTCCGAGGATCTCGTGCCGGGTGATATTGTTCTGCTCGAATCCGGGATGAAGGTACCCGCAGACGTGCGTTTGTTTGAGACCGATAACCTTACGATCGACGAGAGTTTTCTGACCGGTGAGTCCAACGCCGCCGCGAAAAACACGGATGTTTTGCCGGAACAGACCGTGGTCGGCGATCGGAAGAACATGGCGTTTGCCGGCGCATCCGTCGTAACCGGTCGCGGAACGGGTGTCGTCACGGAAACCGGAACGAACACGGAGGTCGGGGTCATCGCGGGGCAGGTTCGCGGCGCGGAAAGCGGCAAACCTCCGCTCGTGCTTCGCATGGAGAAATTTACACGACAAATCGGGATCGTCGTCATCGTGGTTTGTGTGATTCTGGCGATCATATTAGGCCTTCAGGGGAACCGGGCGGAACAGATATTTCTCTTTGTCGTCGCGCTGGCGGTGTCGGCAATTCCCGAAGGACTTCCGGTCGCGATGACCGTGGCTCTTTCGGTAGCCGTTTCCAGAATGTCCAAAAGAAATGTCGTCGTTCGCAAACTTACCGCCGTCGAGAGCCTCGGCAGTTGTACCGTGATCGCGAGTGATAAAACCGGTACGCTCACGGTCAATCAGCAGACAGTCCGCAAAATCGTATTGCCCGATAAAACGGCCGCGGAAGTGTCCGGTCAGGGATATAACGGAGAGGGATCGGTTTCGGGACCGAACGGAGAGCCGCTGGCGGAGGAAACGACAGAACAAATCCGCGCGTTGACGTATTCGGCTGTCCTGGCCAATGAGGGATCCCTTTTCAAGGAAGACGACCAATGGGTTCATTTCGGGGATGCGATGGACGTAGCCTTGGTTGCGCTCGGCTTGAAACTTTCGATTAACACGGATTCGCTTCGTGAGGAACACGAGGAAGTCGCGAAGATCCCCTATGAATCCGATCGCAAATTTGCCGCAATTTTTTACCGGAACGGTGACGATGTGATGATGAGCGCAAAAGGCGCGGCCGAAACGATCCTCGGATTCTGTGACCGGGTCCGCGTCGGCTCCAGAACAAGAAAACTGGACACAGGGGCCATCCTGAAGCAGGCGGAAGAAATGGCCGGCGAAGGCTTTCGGGTCCTCGCGGTCGCCGAGAAGACCTGCGAGAACTTCCGGAAGCGCAAGGAGTACGGTGAAGAGACGCTGTCGGGGATGATCTTATTGGGATTGGTCGGGTTTATCGATCCGTTGAGGACGGAGGTGATCGATTCGGTTCGCGAGTGCCGGGAAGCCGGGATCCGAATTATCATGATCACGGGAGATCATCCGCTGACTGCCTTTGCAATCGCGCGGGAGCTTCAGATCGCGAAAGAGAAAACCGACGTAATCACCGGCGCGCAACTGATCGAATCCGGAAGCGCGGAGAGTGAGGAGTACAGAAGTCTCGTATACGGAGCGACGGTTTTCGCTCGGGTTTCTCCGACTCAGAAGCTCGAAATCGTTGATGCTCTGATGGATCAGGGCGAGTTTGTCGCGGTCACCGGAGACGGTGTCAACGATGTTCCCGCCCTTCGAAGGGCGAACATCGGCGTAGCGATGGGTTCGGGTTCCGATGTGGCTAAGGATACCGGATCGATGATCGTTACGGACGACAATTTCGCATCGATCGTCGCCGGTGTCGAAGAGGGACGATTTGCTTATGATAATGTTCGAAAAGTAATCTATTTGCTGATCTCGACCGGAGCGGCCGAGGTTCTCATGTTTGTCACCGCGATTTTTGCCGGATTACCGATACCGCTGATCGCGGCGCAGATCCTGTGGTTAAACCTGGTCACGAACGGAATTCAGGATGTCGCGCTCGCGTACGAGGGCGGAGAGCCCGGTGCGATGAAAAGAAAACCGAGAAAAACGGACGAGAAACTTTTTGATGTTCAGATGATCCGGCAAACATTGATTTCCGGGCTTGTGATCGGATCGCTGGCGATCGGGCTGTGGGTTTATCTGATTCGGGTCCTTCAAATGCCGGAGTTTTCGGCGCGTAATCTGGTGCTTGTGTTGATGGTATTGCTCCAGAATCTTCATGTCTTCAATTGTCGATCGGAGAACGTTTCCGCTTTTCGCGTTCCGATCCGGAGGAATGTTGTGCTGGTATTCGGCGTTATCGCCGCGCAGGGGATACACCTGCTGTCCATGAACCTTCCGTTTATGCAAAAAGTTCTTTCTGTCGAGCCGATTTCTCCGGACCGTTGGATGCGGCTTTTTGGGCTGGCGTTACCGATCGTAATTGTGATGGAGGTCTACAAGCTGATCAAATATCTGATCCGTAAAAGAGTGCGTCGTCTTTCTTCCGAATAGTCATTACGGTGAATGATGTTTCGTTTATTCCAAAAGCAACCGCATTTTCTTATGACAAGAAATGCACGGAAACGGATTGTTTACGGGTCGATCTGACGAGAGGTTCCGAACAGGATCAAAACGCTCCGGTGATATCGTGTTATTGCATAGAAAAAGACAATGATTTTCGATCATTTTCGTCCGTAAAACCGACTAGTTTTTGATTGACGCACATATTCTTACAATGTAAAATTGTTATGGCGATTAATGTGTGAACCGATTTTTCGGTGAGCTACTTAATAAAAGGTCGGGACCGGCCGGAAAGAGAATGGAGCTTTATGGGTAAAATTTACGATCAATTTCTCCATTTGCGTGATCAGCAGATTCAGGAATTAAAAGAAAAACAACAGGATGTGCATTGCGTGATCCACATCGGGTCGGCGACTTGCGAGAATGCCGCCGGTGCCGAGAAGGTTCGCAAAGAGTTTGAAAAGCTCATTCGCGCTTCCGGACGCGACGACATTCTGATCAAGCAGACCGGTTGCACCGGACGGTGTGCCAGGGAGCCGATCGTCGGCGTTTTCGTGAAAGGTCAAATCCCTTTCAAGTACGAGAAAGTGGACGTCGAGAAAGTTCAGCAGATTTTCCATGATCATGTTCTCGGAGGAGAATTGGTTCCCTCTTTGATTCTGGACAAGAAGACCAGCAATATTTATTCTCACGTCGTCGTATTCTGCGGAAACAACTTCTGTGCCGCCGACACGAACTGGCCGGAGGTTTTTGAGGAGATCCTCGCCGAGCAAGGGATCCCGAGTTCCTCGATTAAGGTTTACGAGGCGGACCATATGGGCTTTTCGCCCGAGGTTTCGGATTGCAAGACAGCTCGTATGATGATCATGCCCGGTAACGTCACGTACGGGTTCACCTATCGCGACGAACTTAAGAAGATCGTCAGTTCTCATATCGTCGACGGTCAACCGGTCACCGACCTTCAGATCGAACTGGATCCGATGACCAAGAGCTATCTTTCAGTATACGGCGATGTTTCTTTTTTCAATAAGCAGACCCGCCTGACTCTTCGCCACAGCGGTATCATCGATCCCGAAGACGTGGCCGACTATCTCCTGCATCAGGGTTATGAATCCTTAGCGAAGGCTTTGGACGGATTCTCCTCACAGGGCGTCATTGATCAGGTCCTGGCTTCCGGGCTTCGCGGCCGCGGCGGCGGCGGGTATCCGACCGGCCGTAAATGGCAGAACGCCGTTACGGGTAACGACGATCCGATCCGTTATGTGATCTGCAACGCCGACGAAGGCGACCCTGGCGCGTTTATGGACCGAAGCGCTCTGGAAGGCGACCCTTTCAGCGTTGTGGAAGGAATGACGATCGGCGCATATGCCATCGGCGCGAAAAGAGGTTTCATATACATCCGTGCCGAATATCCTCTGGCGATCGAACGTTGTCGTATCGCGATCGAGAAGGCTCGCGAGAATGGATTCCTCGGCAAGAATATCCTCGGTTCCGATTTTGAGTTTGATATTGAGATTCGTCTCGGAGCGGGCGCTTTCGTCTGCGGTGAAGAGACGGCACTTCTGAAGTCGATCGAAGGTGAGCGGGGACAGCCGGTGTTGCGTCCGCCTTACCCGACGACGGCCGGCTTATGGGGCCACCCGACGGTCATCAATAATGTCGAGACGTGGGCCAACATTCCGGTCATCCTTCTTTACGGGCCGGAGTTTTTCGGGTGTATCGGTCTGGATGTCAGCAAGGGAACGAAGGTCTTTGCCTTAGCCGGAAAAGTGAAGAACACCGGTTTGGTTGAAGTGCCGATGGGCACGACCCTTCGCGATATCGTTTATGACATCGGCGGAGGAATCCCCGGCGGACATGCGCTTAAGGCAGTTCAGACCGGAGGACCTTCCGGTGGCTTTATTCCCGAAAAGGACCTTGATCTGCCCGTCGACTACGAGTCGCTGAGCGCAATCGGTTCAATCATGGGCTCCGGCGGCATGATCGTACTGGATGAGACGGATTGTATGGTCGCCACGGCTCAATTCTTCCTTGAATTTACCCAATCCGAGTCGTGTGGAAAGTGCGTTCCCTGCCGTGAAGGCACGCTCAGAATGCTCGAGATATTGAAGAGAATTACTTCCGGCAATGGTGTCCCGGAAGATATAGACAAGTTGGAGCGTCTGGGAAATCTGATCAAGAAGACCTCGCTTTGCGGCCTCGGCCAATCTGCTCCGAATCCGATTCTGAGTGTGCTTAAGAATTTCCGCGAGGAGTTCATGACTCATATTGAAGAGAAGCGTTGCCCCAGTCATAAGTGTACCCAACTCATTCGTTACAGCATCGATCCGGAAAAGTGTACCGGCTGTACTCTTTGTGCCCGCCGCTGCCCGGTTCCTTGTATTTCGGGAAGTCCGCGTAACGCGCACCTGATCGACCAAGAGAAGTGCGTCCGTTGCGGAGAGTGCTTTAACGTATGTAAGTTTGGCGCCGTGACCAAGATTTAACGGCAGAAAGCGAGGGAACAACATGAAAAACATCAATCTGACTATAGATGATAATCCGCTCTCTGTTCCGGAGGGAACGACCATTATGAAGGCGGCCGAAACAATCGGCGTCTACATTCCGCGACTCTGCTACGTTCCGGATCTTGGTATCGAGGGCGCTTGTCGAATTTGTATCGTCGAAGTGGAAGGTTTCAGGAATTACCAGACCGCTTGCTCCACGAAGGTAACCGAGGGAATGAAGGTTAAGACCAATTCGCCCGCGATCCGTCAGGCTCGCCGTGACTTGGTCGAGCTGATCCTCGATAATCATCCGATGGATTGTCAGACCTGCGAGCGCGACGGAAACTGTGAACTGCAGGATCTTGCATATTCGATGGGTGTTCGGGAGCGTCTGTTTGCCGGACAGCGCAAGCATTTTGAGGTCGATAACTCCAGTTTCTCGGTGGTCCGTAATTCCGACAAATGCATTCTTTGTCACCGTTGCATCCGCGTTTGCGCGGAGGTGCAGGGAGTCACGAACCTGGGTCAGATGCACCGCGGTGTGAACACGGTTGTCGGACCGGCTCACCTGGTCGCGATGAAGGACTCGGTTTGTATCAACTGCGGACAGTGCATTAATGTTTGCCCGACGGCGGCTTTCCTCGAAAAGGGAGCGACCGACGAGGTGTGGGCGGCTCTGGCCGACCCGAAGAAGCACGTGGTCGTACAGATCGCTCCGTCAATCCGTGCCACCATCGGCGAAGGCTTCGGCGAGGCGCCGGGCACCGCTGAGACCGGACGTACCGTTACCGCTTTGCGCCGTCTCGGATTTGACGCGGTTTTTGATACGAACTTCGGAGCCGATTTAACAATTGTCGAAGAGTCGGAAGAATTTATCAATCGCCTGAAGTGCAACGGAGTCATTCCCGGAGGCGCGAAGAGCGATGATCACGATACGCACCCGTGTGTGTTGCCGATGTTTACGTCGTGCTCGCCCGGATGGGTCAGCTTCATGGAGCATTTCTATCCGGAAATGATTCCCCATATGTCTTCCTGTCGCTCACCCATGAGCATGCAGTCGATAATCCTGAAGACCTTTTACGCCCGCAAGACCGGGCTGGATCCGAAGGACATTTACGTCGTCGCGATTATGCCCTGTACGGCAAAGAAATACGAGATGCGCCGCCCCGAGCTCTGCGACGAAGAAGGCAATCCGTATACCGATGCCGTTTTGACCACTCGCGAGTTGGTCTGGATGATCAAGGCGTACGGTATCGATTTCAAGCAACTGCACGAGGAAGATTTTGACAATCCCCTCGGCAGCTCAACCGGTGCAGCCGACATTTTCGGAACGACCGGAGGGGTTATGGAAGCCGCACTTCGTACCGCTGCGGAGAAAATCACGGGCAAGCCGCTCGATGATCTCAATTTCTACAATGTGCGCGCCGTTACCGGCTACAAAGAAGCGTCCATCAATATCGCGGGAATCGAAGTCAACATCGCGGTCGTGAACGGACTCAATAACGCCAAGAAAATTCTCGAAAAGGTCAAATCCGGAGAAAAGCAGTATCATTTGATCGAACTGATGGCGTGTCCCGGCGGCTGCATCGGCGGCGGCGGTCAACCGTATCCCGCAGACGGGCGTTACGTCCTCAACAAAGAGGTGTTGGAGAAGCGCGCCGCGTCTCTTTACAAGATCGACGCGGACAAAAAGATCAGAAAGTCACATGAGAATCCGTACATTCAACAGTTGTATCAGCAATTCCTGCAACACCCGGGCAGTGAAATTGCTCATGAACTTCTGCACACGACGTACGCACCGAGAGAGCCAAGGGGGATCAAATAAATGGGAAACAATGAAAACTGTCAATGCACAAACTGCGACATGCAGGAAATCGCTCCGCTGCCTTCGGAGATCATTGAATTTATCGATGTCTGCGCAAAGGGGGAGCGACCGGAGAGTCAGCTGATCGCAATTTTGCATAAGGTTCAACTTCACTACGGATATCTTCCCCGGCCAATCCTCGACGATGTCGCCCAGCTCCTGCAGGTGCCGACTTCCGTCGTGAGCGGAGTCTCTTCCTTTTACCACTTTTTCCGGCTGACTCCGAAGGGCAAATACTCGATTTCTGTGTGCATGGGAACAGCCTGTTTCGTAAAAGGAGCGGATAAGATCCTTGAAGCGATTCAGTCCGAGCTCGGCATCGAGATCGGAGAGAC
The DNA here is from genome assembly GCA_012523365.1 of Clostridiaceae bacterium. GTDB lineage: Bacteria > Bacillota > Clostridia > Saccharofermentanales > Saccharofermentanaceae > JAAYCT01. The sequence goes on along the minus strand of JAAYIQ010000018.1, from coordinate 292 downwards.
GACCGGAGACGGATTCTTTACACTGGAGCAATCCCGTTGCCTCGGCGTTTGTGCGCTGGCACCCGTTATGACGATCAACGGCAAGGTCTACAGCCAAGTCACCCCGACCCGGATCCCGGAGATTTTGAGCCAGCTTCGTAACGACAATATGCCGGAATAAGAACGGAAGCCCGGTCACGATCGGTTTTCGCGACCCGAACAATCAGACTAATCCCTCGAAACCGGCGCGTCCCTTTCGGATCGCCGGTTTTTTTATGACATTCGGGGGATTCGGTTCAGGAACCGGATTTTT
>JAAYIQ010000144.1 GCA_012523365.1 Clostridiaceae bacterium | reverse complement strand
CTTTACCATCATAACAAAATAACATATAAAAACTGCCCGGAGCAAATAAATCGCACCGGGCAGAAGAAGAAACAAGACTTGATTAGGAGCGTTTCGCCAATTTCTCAGTGATCTTGGCGGCTTTACCGACACGATCACGAAGATAGTACAACTTCGCTCTTCTGATTTTACCTTTACGTACAACCTCGATCCGGTCGATGTTCGGAGAATGAACGGGTAATGTGCGCTCGACACCGACTCCGTATGAGAGCCTTCTTACCTTGATCGTTTCCGAAAGGCCGGAACCCTTACGGGCAATCACGTATCCCTCGAAAAGCTGAACACGCTCTCTGGCGCCTTCCTTGATTCTCAGGTACATCTTCACGTAGTCTCCGACATCTACTTCGGAATAAGCGTTGCGAAGATTGTCCTGTTCAACTGCTTTAATAATATCCATGGTCGATCCTCCTCTTCCGATAGATGTTCTTGTCGGCTCTCGACAGCGGACCATCCCTTTAACCTTAAGGATTTTAACACAGCAATCTATTCCGCGCAAGCGGTAAGATCGCAGGATATAGCCATCGGATCAATTTATGCTTTTCGCAGATATTTCCGATTCTCTCCTGATGATGTAGGCCCATTCTTCCGGGGTCAGATCCAGTCCGTCAAAAAGGTCCCTTCTGTTTTGATAAGTGACGAACAAGCCTTCCATGCGTCTCCATTTCGTGATTTCTGCATGGTGGCCGTTACGAAGAACTTCCGGAACTTTCATTCCGCCCCATTCTTCCGGCTTTGTGAAATGCGGAGCCTCAAGCGCACCGTTCATGTGGGATTCGTCCTCGTATACCGATGTGTCCGGCAATACTCCCGGCAACATCCGGGAAACCGCGTCGATGAGCACACATGCTGGAGCCTCGCCACCCGTAAGCACATAATCGCCGATCGAAATTTCTTCGTCCGCGATGCTGTCGATGACGCGTTGATCTACACCTTCATAATGGCCGCAAAGCAAGATCAAATGCTCACAGTTACTGAACTCGATGACCTTTTTCTGGTTTAACACGGTCCCCTTAGGCGATAAATGGACAGTGTATGGCTTATCTGTTGTTGCATCAACAGCTGACTTCCATGCACGGTAAACCGGCTCACAAGCAATCAGCATGCCCTTTCCGCCGCCATAAAGAGTGTCGTCGACCTTTCCGTGAGAATTGTCGGCATAATCTCTGATATCAATACAACGGATATCCAGAAATTCATTATTGATTGCGCGCCCGATAATGCTGGTCGACAAAAAGTCGGAAACCTGCTTCGGGAAAAGAGTTAATACGCTGAAAATCATTTTGCAGACCTCTTCAGGACTCGTAAATCTCAAAAAGCCCGTCCGGCAGCCGAACATAAATTTCGGAACTATCTATATCAACCCGATAAACTACACTTCTAAGAAAAGGAACAAGTAAATCATTTTTCCCATCTCTCTTGATTACAAAGACATCGGCACCGGGCTGTTCCAACACATCGACGACTGTGCCGAGAACTCCGATCAGGTCATCAATAATACGGCATCCGATTAAATCCGCGATGAAATAACTGCCCGGGAGCAACTCTGCGGCCTCCGACCGATGAATGGCAATATACATACCGGTAAGCGAAGAAGCAAGATCACGGTCGTCAATGCCTTCAGCGATCACCGCAACATTGTTTCCGAGGGATCGGCAGGATCGTAACACAATGTTTCGAACCGGCTTTTCATCTGCTGTAAGAAGGATTGCTTCCCGCAGTTTCACGAACCGGCCCGGATCATCGGTAATCGGAACGATCTTGATTTCGCCGTGAACTCCGTGAGCACCGACGATTTTGCCGATCACCAGAATATCATTCATCCGATGATGTCCACGACAACACGTTTGCCGTCTCTGATGTACTTCGCCTTCATGATCGTTCGTATGGCCTGAGCGCGTCTGCCGCCCTTGCCGATGATTTTGCCCATGTCTTCGGGTGAGACCGATAATTCAAGGATTACCGTGTTTCCGCGATCATATTGTTTGACGGAAACCTCATCCGGATTGGACACAAGCGTTTTAGCCATGGATGTAAGTAATTCGCTCATATTCGATGCATGGCGCTACTAAGTCGCATGCTTTCCTCCTTCCGATTCTATAATCTCTTTGATCAGGAGATTGCTCCGCTCCGCTTCAGAAGTGCTCGAACCGTATCCGTCGGTTGTGCGCCGTTTTTCATCCACTTCTGAGCTGCTTCATTGTCAATCTTGATCTCTGCGGGGTCTTTGGACGGATCATATGTTCCGATTTCTTCAATAAAACGTCCGTCTCTCGGAGAGCGGGAATCCGCGATTACAACACGATAGAAAGCGGACTTTTTTGCACCGATTCTTTTGAGTCTGATTTTAACTGCCATTTCATTTTCCTCCCGGCTTTATGCCTCGTTAATCAATATATTCACGCGATCAAGCGTAAATTGCATCAAAACGGGAATCCCCCCATCGGAAATCCGCCGCGCTTTTTGCCCTTGCTCATTTTCGAAAACTGCTTCATCATCTGAGCAGACTGTTCATATTGTTTTATCAGTTGATTGACTTGTTGAACGGTCGTGCCGGATCCTTGGGCAATCCTCTTTCTCCGCATACCGTTAAGGATATTCGGGAAACGCCTTTCTTTCAACGTCATGGAGCGGATGATTGCCATATTGACATCTATGATACCCTCATTTACGTCCGCATCCTTAACCTTTCCCGCAGCCCCCGGAATCATTCCGATAACATCCTTGATCGAACCCATCTTTTTAATCTGCTCAAATTGCGAGAGCATGTCTTCAAGATTGAATGTATTCTTGAGAAGACGATCCATCGTCTTCTTTGCCTGATCCTCATCAAACTGGGTTTGCGCCTTCTCGATCAAAGACAGAACATCGCCCATGCCCAAGATGCGATTCGCCATTCTGTCGGGATGATAATCTTCGATATCTTCGATTTTCTCACCGACACAAATCATCTTGATCGGTTTTCCGGTTACTTGGCGGATGGAAAGAGCTGCACCGCCCCTGGCGTCGCCGTCTAATTTGGTCATGATGAATCCGTCCAGACCGATCGCCTCTTCAAACGCTTGAGCGACCGCAACCGATTCCTGACCGATCATAGCGTCAACGACCAGAAGTTTCTCCGTCGGCTTCACGGTTTTCTCGATCGCCTTCAGTTCATCCATCATGTCCGCGTCGATCGTGGTTCGGCCGGCAGTGTCGATGATCAGTGTGTCGCAAAGAAGATATTTTGCCCGTGCCGCTGCCTCCGACGCGATTTTGACCGCGGATTTTTCATCGGGTCGGATATAAGACGGAACTCCGACCTTAGCGGCCAGGACCTCCAGTTGCAAAGCGGCAGCCGGCCGATGAACGTCAACGGATGCCAAAAGCGGTTTTTTACCGCCTGATTTGAGTACTCGTGCGAGTTTGGCGGCGGACGTTGTTTTACCTGCTCCCTGCAAACCGTAAAGGATGATAACCGTAAAACCGGAAGGCGATACCGCAATTTTATTCTGCTTGGAACCGAGAAGTTCGACGAGGGAATCGTGGACGATTTTTACGATCTGTTGTCCCGGCGTCAGGCTGGAAAATATTTCCTGCCCCTTACATTTCTCCGTCATATCCGCAACGAAGGATTTGACGACCGAATAGTTCACATCCGCTTCAAGAAGCGCCATGCGGATTTCCTTCATCATATCCTGAATATCTTGCTCCGTTACACGCGCTTTCCCGCGCATTTTGGATACAATGCCCTGAAGTTTTGAAGAGAGACCGTCAAACATGAAATACCTTTCTATAGTCGATCAAAAAGGACCGACAATATCTCTTTCGATTCGTTAACCATACCTGAGTTAATTAAGTTGATTGCCCGACTTAAACTATCCTTGTTTTCGTTATAACGGGCAACCATTCCTAATTTGCTCTCATAACGGTTCAATTGCGTAACACCTTTCCGTATGGAGTCATGAACCGCCTGCCTGCTTATCCTTTCGTTGTCTGCAATTTCGGACAAGGTCATATCATCGGAATAATACATTTCCAAAAGGAGACGACTCCTTTCAGTCAGGAGATTGCCATAAAAGTCCAGTAGCAAACCAACCTCAACCGGATCCATAAAATCCTCCCACTAAGGACCGTGGGTTAAACTATATCGAAAGAACGGTTCTCTGTCAAGCCTTTGTACTTGTCAGGGAACCCGGTCGACCAATCCGTTCGAAATGATTACGAATTCGGCAGAAGAGAGTTGACGAAAAGTTCTGGATCAAAATCAACTAAGTCCTCTGCGGACTCTCCTAATCCGGCAAAAAGAATCGGAGCCTTGGCTTTATGTGCGACGGCGATCGCCACCCCGCCCTTCGCGCTTCCGTCCAGTTTTGTAATGACAATACCGTGAAGATCGACGGTACTTCCGAATACCTCCGCCTGAATTACTGCATTCTGACCGGTTGTGGCATCAATGACAAGCAATGCGCTAATATTTGCCGAAGGAGCCTCGCGAGCAATCACCTTGGATATTTTCGATAACTCATCCATAAGGTTTTGCTTGTTGTGGAGACGTCCGGCCGTATCGATTATGAGAACATCGGTTCGACGGGCAATAGCGGCGTGAACCGCGTCGTAACAGACAGCGGCGGGATCGGATCCCGTGGTCTGAGTGATGACCGGAGTCTGAGTCCTCTCACCCCATATCTGAAGCTGTTCGATCGCCGCTGCACGGAAGGTGTCCGCAGCCGCAAGCATTACTCTCTTTCCCTCCTCCTTATAGCGGAGGCAAAGCTTACCGGCAGTCGTTGTTTTTCCGGTTCCGTTCACACCAACCAGAAGAAGAATATTGAGCGAGTTGTCTTCGATATGAAGTTGCTTCTTCTCACCGAGTATCTCCAACATCTGTTTCTTCACCTCGAAAGTAACCGCTTCGGTGCCGTCGTCGCCGGTCGCGCGAATACTCTGTCGCACCGAATCCATGATGGTGAGCGTCGCGCCGACGCCAACATCTGCCTGAACAAGCAGAGCTTCCAACTCGTCCAGCTTATCATCATCAAATTTTCCGAGTCCGGCGGATATTCTGGTCAGGCCTTCGGTGACAAATCCCCTTGTTTTTTTGAGGCCATTTTTGAAAATGTCGAATATACCCATCCGTTCCTCCTTACTTTCGTATAGCGAATTATGAATTATCGAGTCTCATCGAAAGAATCTTGGAAATACCTCTTTCCTGCATCGTGACTCCGTACATACGATCGCACGCTTCCATGGTACCTTTTCTGTGTGTGACCAAAATGAATTGCGACTTGGCAGTGTATCGCTTCACAAAATCAGTGAAGCGGTTGATATTAACATCATCCAATGCGGCTTCGACTTCATCGAGTACGCAAAATGGTGACGGACGGAGCTGAAGGATCGCGAAAAGTATCGCAATAGCCGTGAGACACCGCTCTCCGCCCGAAAGCAGAGAGATGCTCTGTAAGCGCTTACCGGGGGGTTGCGCACGGATATCGATATTACAGGACAAGACATCGTCGCTGTTTTCCAGTATGATTTCTGCGGTACCGCCGTTGAAAAGATCGGAAAAAACAGTGTTGAAATTTTCGTTAATGATCGCAAAATGAGTTAGAAATTGTCGCCGCATATCTTCAACAAGATCTCCGATGATATTCAAAAGATCCGCCTTTGCCTTCTCTATGTCATCCTTTTGTTTGTTCATGAATTCAAAGCGCTCGCTGACTCTTGCATATTCATCGATTGCATTGGCATTCACAGGTCCGATTTCCTTAAGTTCGTTTCGAAGTTCGTTGATTCTCTTCTGCAAACCCTGAACACTATCGACTTCCAAACGATAAGTTTGCGCGTTGTCATAGGTCAGCTCATGTTCTTCCCACATACGGTTCTTTAACTCGTCGATTTCCGATAGGTACCGATCTCTCTTCGCCTCGGCTTTTGCCTGTTCGGTCTGAAACTGCGAAAGCCTCGAAGTCGAAGCGGAAAGCCGGTCAATAAATCCGGAAAGTTGTTGCTCGATCTCTTCTTTTTCGATAATCAGTTGCCTCATTGAAAGATCAACTTGCGCTATATCTTCAAAAAGAGCATCGCGAACCACCGATTTTTCCGCTTCGTCCGAATCCAGTCCGGCAATTTCCTCCTTCGACGATTCGCGCTCGGTAAGTATTTTGCGAAGACCGTCCGACAGCCCGGCTTTCTCGCGCAGAAGCATTTCATTTATTTCCAGAGAACTTTCCAGCGAAATTCCGACCGATTCCGCAGAGATGCGGAGATCCGAAATATCCGATCGAAGCTCGTCCAGTTGATTCTGAACCTCTGTATGATCGGCGTTTGATCGTGCGACATCCGACATCAGGATACCGAGTTCTTTATCATGCTCGGTAAGCGCCTGATGGAGTTCCTCGTGATCGTTCAATACTGCAATTCGCTTCGTTGAGAGGGAGGCAAGCTCCTTTTCCACAATAAGAAGTCTTTGCTCCAGACGAATTTTCTCGTCATGTTGTCTGGCCGATTCCGATTCGGTGCGGGCTTTCAAGACGGCAAGTTCGCGTATCTTCTCATCGATCGATTCCGATTCCCGGGCACAAACCTTGAGGTTGCGATCAGTCTCTCCGACTTCGTTGAGGATATTCTGAATTTCTTTATCAATGGATTCGATACGCTTCGGAAGCTCTTCAAGCTCTCTGGCACGTCCCAGAACGCCCGTGCCGTGATTGCGAATGCTTCCTCCCGTCAACGATCCGCCGGGATTGACGACATCTCCATCAAGAGATACCAATCGAAACGAGAAGGAAGAGGCACGCGCAATTTCCAAAGCATTATTAAGGGAATCAACGATAATGATTCGATCCAGGAGGTTTCCGAGGATTCCTTTGAGAGAATCGTCGAATGAAATCAAATCCGAAGCAATTCCGATAAACCCTTTTCCGGATTTTGCGAGCTTAAGAAGGCGTTCCTCAAGCGGTCGTCCGTTAATCGTATTGATCGGAAGGAAGGTCGCGCGCCCGTGTTTCTTAGTCTTAAGGTGTTCAATCAAGCTTTTCGCGTCATCGTCCGTACGGGTTATAATATTGTGAATTGATTGTCCCAATGAAATTTCGATCGCAGTTTCAAATTCCCTGGGAACCCGAATCAAATCGCCAAGGATGCCGACAATTTTCGCTGAAATCTCCTTGTCGTCCTTGGCATCGGACATCAATCGTCTTACCGGCTCCTGATAACCCTCTTTACTGCTTTCGAGTTCCCGAAGCGTTTTGATTCGAAATGAGATATTGTCTCTTTCTCTCTGGATGGTTTCCTTACGGTCCTTCAGCTCGCCGGAAGAAGAACGGATCTCATCCAATTGCTTAATCTTATCGGAAAACAAAGCTTTTGTGTCCGAAAGCTCGCGCTCTAAGGATAAAAGACGCGTGTCCGTCTCATCGGAAGTCGCCGAGTATTTATCCTTTTCGGAAACGAGGATCACACGCTCCTCCGAAAGAGACTTGATTTTGGAATCAAACAACATGATTTCGGACGACAGAGATTGGGCTTGCTCTTTGTGCTCGAAAATTAAGGACGAAAGATTCTCGATTCGGTTCTTGATCTCGTTGATTTTTTGTTGGGATCGGTCGATCGTCGACAGTAGAGCCTTCAATTCCTCTTCTTTCTCGGAAAGCGCGGAATCATATTTGCTTTTCTGAGCTTTGAGTTTTGAGATTTTGGATGATTGCTCTGAAAGATTATTTTCAATTCGATCGATCTCGTTACGAGCATATGAATCGTCGTCCTTTCCCGAACTCAGTCTGTCGGACAACTGCTTGCGCCGATCGGCGATAACCGCCAATGCGCTTTGAGCTTCATGCAATTTATCGGTGATTAAGTTCTTCTTTTCACGGTACTCATCAAGCCGGTCCTCGATGTCGGAAGATTTCTCCGTTAAGGAACGATTCTTATCCCGTAGTTCAATAATTGCATCTTCCTGATTCTTGATTTCTTCAGAAAGCCGGGTAAATTCTTCGTCCGAGGTTGAGAGAAAGGCTTGATTGCGATCAATTAAATG
>JAAYIQ010000143.1 GCA_012523365.1 Clostridiaceae bacterium | reverse complement strand
TTTCCGATCATCCTTTTCGGAAATGACGAGCAGAAGCAGAAATATCTGCCGGATATCGCGGCGGGTCGGAAGATGGCCGCTTTCGGACTGACGGAAGCCGGTGCCGGAAGCGACGCGTCCGGCATTCGCACGACCGCGACGCTTGACGGCGACGAATATGTCCTGAACGGGACCAAGCAATGGATTACGAACGGCGGCGAGGCGGAGATCTATACTGTCGTCGCTTGCACGGACAGAACAAAGGGTTCCAGAGGCTTTTCGGCATTTATTGTCGAGAAAGACACACCCGGATTCACGTTCGGTAAGAAAGAAAATAAGATGGGTATCCGGGCGTCCTGCACACGGGAGCTCGTTTTCGATAATTGCAGAGTTCCCAAAGAGAACCTGTTGTCCAAGGAAGGCGCCGGCTTTATCGTCGCGATGAAGACGCTCGACCGGACGCGACCCGGCGTCGCGGCGCAGGCCTTGGGCATCGCGACCGGCGCGATGAATGAAGCGGTGAAGTATTCCAAGGAAAGAGAGCAGTTCGGCTCGACAATCTCCTCGTTCCAGGCCGTTCAGCACATCCTCGCCGACATGGCGATCCAGATCGAAGCGGCGAGATCCCTGGTCTACGCGACGTGCAAATTTATCGATTCCGGCGCGAAAAACATCTCCAAGGACTCCGCGATGTGCAAAGTCATGGCGTCGGATACCGCGATGAAGGTGACGACGGATGCCGTGCAGATCTTAGGCGGTTACGGATACATGAAGGAATACCCGGTCGAGAAAATGATGAGAGACGCGAAGATTACCCAGATCTACGAGGGCACCAACCAGATCCAGAGAAATATCATCGCGCTGAATCTCCTGAAGGAGTTCTCGGCGAGTCACTAGGTTGGGTCAATCAGACTGAATCTTTTTCGATAATCATTTGCGCGCGTTAAGGAGTATCAACTTTGAATATCATTGTCTGTGTTAAGCAAGTCCCGGCCACGACGGAAGTTAAAATGAACAAGGAAACCAACACGATCATTCGTGAGGGAATCGAATCCGTGATCAATCCGTTCGACACGTACGCGGTCGAGGAGGGTCTTCGGATCAAGGATCGGGCCGAAGGCAAAGTGACGGTCGTCAGTATGGGGATCCCCGCCGTCGCGGACATGCTCAAACAAACCGTCGCTCTGGGTGTAGACGACTGTGTTTTACTGAGCGATCGGGCGTTTGCCGGCGCGGACACGTTGGCCACGGCGTATGCTCTTTCGATGGGCATTCGCAAGATCGGAGAATACGACCTGATCATCTGCGGCAAACAGGCGACCGACGGCGACACCGCTCAGGTCGGACCGAGTCTTGCCGAAAAGCTCGGGATCCCGCACGCGACTTATGTGCGTAAAATAACCGGGATCGGCGACGGTCGGATCCAATGCCAACGGCTGACCGACGACGGTTATGACGATATCGAATTAACGCTTCCCGCCCTGATCACCGTAGTAAAAGAAATCAACGAGCCCCGCCTTCCGTCCCTGAAGGGAATGATGAGAGCCAAGAAGGCGGAAGTCGCCGTATGGACGGCCGATGATGTCGGCGCCGACAAGGCACAGTGCGGCCTTCAGGGATCGCCGACCCAGGTGATCCAAACCTTTGTGCCGGTCCATGATGTCCAGAGCGAGATGTTTGAGGGGACTCCGGAAGAACAAGCCCGGAAACTCACCGACCGGCTTCTTTCAATGCATTTTATGAAAGCGGGGGAATAATTCAGATGGCAAGTATTCGAATCATTCCCGAAAAATGTGTGGGTTGTAAACTCTGCGTCGCCTCTTGCCCTTTCGGAGCGATCAAAGTCGTGAATAAAAAAGCGGTGATCATGGACAACTGTACCTTATGCGGTGCTTGTGTCTCTTCCTGCAAGTTTTTCGCAATCGATTTTATTAAGGACGAAATGGGACCCTCCGTGGACCTGTCCGCCTATAAGGGCGTTTGGATCTTCGCCGAGCAGAAGGAAAGCATCGCCTCAAATGTTGCGCTCGAACTTTTGGGCGAAGGAAGAAAGCTTGCCGACAAGCTCGGAGTCGAGCTCTCCGCCGTCCTGATCGGCGAGAAACCGGACTCCGCCGCGCAGGTCCTGATCGCTCACGGCGCGGATAACGTCTATGTAGTCGACGATCCGACGCTTCGGGATTTCAACGACGAATCGTATACCGACGTTTTCGCGCAATTGATCCGAACCTACAAGCCGGAGATCGTCCTGATGGGCGCAACGGCGTACGGCCGATCTCTGGCGCCGAGAGTGGCTTCCAGGATCGGGACCGGTTTGACCGCCGACTGTACCGGTCTTCAAATCGACGACGAAAGTAAGATTCTGATGCAGACGCGGCCTGCCTTCGGCGGAAACCTGATGGCAACCATCATTTGCCCGAACCACAGACCGCAAATGTCCTCGGTACGACCCAAGGTCATGAAGCCGATCCCGGCGGATCCCTCCCGAAAAGGCAATATCATCCGCCCCGAAATCAATATTCCGGCGGTCACGTCCACAAAGGTCACGCCCGTCACGGACAATAACGGGAAAATGGTCAATCTCGCCGAAGCGGATATCATCGTATCGTGCGGCCGGGGAATGGGCGACCCGAAAAATCTGAAACTCGTCGAAGAACTGGCGGAGGTTCTGGGCGCCGGTATCGGTGCGAGCCGCGCGGTCGTCGACTCCGGATGGATCGAATACAATCATCAGGTCGGTCAGACCGGAAAAACCGTCGGCCCGAAGGTCTACTTCGCGTGCGGCATCTCGGGCGCCGTCCAGCACCTGGCCGGAATGTCCTCTTCCGATACCATCATCGCAATCAATAAAGACCCCGACGCGCCGATCTTCAAGATTGCGACTTTCGGGATCGTCGGCGACGCACTCGAGGTCCTGCCCGCGCTGATCAAGGAATTCAGGGAAAGACTCTAAGAAGACTCCGAATTCGGGTCAACAGTTCGTATTTACAAGGCAATGATTCAAAATTGCGTTATACGATCTTGCAAACGACCTTCTTTTCCGACTTTACGATATAGCGGACATGGCAAGTGCTCGCGGACGGATTTCAATATTCCGGAGCCCGACAGGAAGCTTTGCGAATGATGCCGTCCCCGTCGTTTCGGCATCGTCGAAGTGATGGGGCGAAACGGCGTATTTACGGATGATATCCTGCGGGAGTGCCTTTGGGACTCTTATGATGATACGCGAAATTTCGCGAACCGGAGGATCAAGCGAAGCGGTCGCGGTTGATTTATGATCTCCTATCTGATATTACCTAAGGAGATGTGTATTATATCTGCATTGTTTTTTTACCGGTTGCTTTAAAGGAGCAACGGTAATTGATATCGGACTTGATACATCAGGAACCAGATTATTTCCAAGTGATTTTTATGCACTTGAAGCCAGAAGTATATATAAGAACTGGAACTATCCGAATGTTATTCAATATGATCCGTAAACGAGGTGACCAAATGGATAGATTACCGCAAAAATTTGTATTGGAAGCATGCTCAAAGTTCGCGTTTTTGGAAGAACTCGGATATAAAAAAACGAAGGGGAAAATCGTAGCTCCTGAAGATTTTCGCGACACAAATATGGTGGTTCAATACATCGGGAAATCTGTTGGTGTGGAGATTTACTGGTATTTTGCTGGAGCGAATATTGGAGTAGTTTTCTTTGAACTTCAAAATGGTGAATTGCCTGAGAATAAATTTTTCTTCGGTGAGTCTAATGATGCTTCAAAGGCCATATCTCTTTATTATCTGGCCAGATATTTAGGCCAATGGGATGATGAATTGTTTCTTTTAAATGATGTTGAAAAGGTGACTTATACCAAAATTAAAAAGAGGGAAAAAGTTATAAATGAGAGAATGTCCGAAGTGCTTCAAGGATTATCGTGTGCAACAAGAAAATATGCCACAAACATCATTAATGGAGACACATCTGTCTTCAATGATGTGATGAAGTATTACGGAGAAAAAATGAAGGAGTGGTACGGATACATGCGGGGTTGCGGATCATGAAACACTAATAATTGTCTTGCGATTATGAAAAAGATGACCGCTCGGGGCTCTGTTCGCCCGCGATTCGGAACCCTGCTGAGATTTATGAAAATTGCGCGGGAAGCACAGCAAAATGATCTTCGCTCCCTTGTCTAATACATCGAGACGGAAGAAAATCCCTAGGTAAGAGCATAGTTGATCCTCGTTTTTCGATACATGGACTATCCGTCCGGCCTTGTGCCGCCCATCGAGCGGGCTGATTCTTTTGATGAGACACGAAAATATGCGAGTCGGAGGATCAGGCGAAGCGGTCTCGGGTAAATCTTCTTTCCTATATTCTCTGAGCATTCTATCCGCTTTGTTCATGTTGCTCCCAAGAATTGATGCGTG
>JAAYIQ010000017.1 GCA_012523365.1 Clostridiaceae bacterium | reverse complement strand
GCCGCTTTCTGGGCTCGTCTGGGCTGGACGCGGAGGGATGACTTAATCTATTATGATCGGGTGATCAGATAAGTTTCCGGTTCGCTGGGCGGCCGGAGAAAGAGGTTATTAATGGGTTCCTTTTGGGATAAAGTGAAAGGCCTTATGAATTCCGATTCGGACAAACCGGCATTGGATATCACTCTCTCGGAGAAAAAAGGCGGGATCGTTAAGATCAACTGCACGAGCAACGGAAAGTACCTGATTCGATCCGTTGCGAGCATATCACTGTTTCAGGTTGCGTTTGACACGGCGAAAAAAACACGTACGAAATCGATTCATGGACTCGAGGGGGACTGGGATCGATACGGCCCGGAATGTTTTTATTTTGAGGTCATGAAGGTCGTTCCCCGCCCGGAAGGTATGAAGGACAAAGATTATCGTGACCTTTTGTCTGCGGCGGAAAGGGAAATATCTCAAAGGGAGGATCCCGCCTTGTCTTATTGACTGTCGGGACATACGAATGCATATGATGGATTCCAAACAACAACTGGTCGACTTGGTCGCCCGCTTTACGGAGTATTCGGCCAAACACCTTCCGGACGACATCCTGAATCGACTGCGTGAGCTTCGCGCGATGGAGACGACGGATTTCGCGCGGATCATTTACGATGCGATGTTCGAAAATATCGATATGGCGCACGAGTTGTCCCGGCCGGTCTGTCAGGACACCGGCGTCCTTCAGTTTTTTGCCCGGGTCGGGACCCGTTTCCCGCTGATCGATCATCTGGACGAAGCATTGCGCGACGCAGTCCTATTGGCGACTCGACGCGCTCCTCTTCGTCATAACGCCGTCGAGGTTTTCGACGAGAAGAACACCGGAAATAATGTCGGGTACCGGATCCCCTGGATCGAAACGGAATTGATCCCCGACAGTGACGTCCTGGAATTATGTGTTTATATGGCCGGCGGCGGATGCAGTCTGCCGGGTATTGCGGAGGTTCTGATGCCGCTTGAGGGTTACGAGGGGATCGTTCGTTTCGTTTTCGATCGGATCACGACTTACGGCATCAACGCCTGTCCGCCGCTTCTTGTCGGGATCGGGATCGCCGGTTCGGTCGAGGTGGCGGCCAAACTTTCCAAGAAGGCGCTCCTGCGGCCGATCGGTTCGAGAAATGAGAATCCGATCGGTGCGGATCTGGAAAAGCGAATCGAGGAAGGCCTCAACGGGATCGGGATCGGTCCCGGCGGTCTTACGGGCAGCATGTCGGTCATGGGTGTTCATATAGAGCAGGCCGCCAGACATCCTGCGACGCTCGCGGTCGGCTTGTCGACCGGTTGTTGGGCGCACCGCCGAGCCTGGATCCGCATTCACGGCGACCTTTCGTATGAACTGCTGTCGCATAAGGGGGCTGAAATATGAGCAAGAAGATTCTGCAAACGCCGATTTCGGATCGGGATCTGGAAGGTTTATCCGTCGGCGACGTTTTTTATCTGAACGGGTATTTGATCACCGGAAGAGACGATGTTCATCAGAGGGTGATCAAACAAGACCTGGAATTGCCGGTTGATCTTCGCGGCGGTGCGATTTTTCACGCGGGCCCGATTATGCGCGAGCGCGAGGATACACCGGGCAGATATGAGGTCATATCCATCGGGCCGACGACGAGCATGCGTATGGAGAAATACGAGAAAGAATTTATCGAAAAGACCGGTGTCAAGCTGATGATCGGAAAAGGCGGAATGGGGCCGAAGACGACTGAGGGTTGTGTAGAGGGGCCTGCGGTCCACGCGGTTTTCCCCGGGGGATGTGCGGTTTTGGCCGCCCGGTGCGTTGAAGAAATAGAAGATGTCAAGTGGCTTGATCTGGGTATGCCGGAGGCGATGTGGGTGATGCGCGTAAAGGAGTTCGGACCGCTCATTGTATCGATCGATTCGAAGGGTGATAATCTTTTCGAGCGCAATAAGAAGTTGTTTGCCGAGAAGAAGTTGCCGATCGTCGAGGAAATCAATCGGCACGTTGATTATTTGCACGGTCCGAAAACCTAAAACGACTCTTGAGTTCGACCGGCCGACATGGAGAAATTAAACACATGAGGATCACGATCATTCGCCACGCGCGCGTCGATTTTGTTTTTCCGGGAAGTTTCGGGCCTCAAGGTCAGATCGAGGCATCCCGCGGTTATAACGAGAGCCCGATCGACCCGTCAGGGATAAAGCGGGTCGAAACGGACGATGCGATCTTCATCAGTGCGCTTCGCAGGAGCCGGGAGACCGCGCATGCGATGTTCGGCGAACGCGCGATGATTCGTTCCGAACTTTTTAACGAGGTCCCGCTCGGACCGTTTACACGCGTTAACGTTCGCCTGCCGGCGCTGGTTTGGGATGTTTTCGGGCGGATCGCGTGGTTTTTTAGAAACGGCAGTCAACCGGAGCGGAGAATGCAAACCCGAGAGCGGGCGGACCGGGCGATCGATCTGATCGAAGAGGTTGGACGGGATTGCTACGTGATCACGCACGCGTTTTTTATGCGGACGCTTTTCCGACAACTCAGGAAACGCGGTTATACCACTGCTTCCCGGATGGGGATGATTAAGAATCTGGAAGGGTTCATTTTCGAAAAGCCCTGACCGCCGGACGCGCGGCATCGGTTCGGAGGGATCATTGAACACAAAAAATACGGGAAGGGATACAGGCGGAACCGGCGCCACGCGCGACACGGGCAAAATCGGATACGCATGTGTTACGGTCGGCGTTCCGGGGACTTCGATGCGAACATGTAACCGGAGGTTTGCGACCGAGGGACGTCTTTTGGAAATCATAGCGTATAATTTGGAAGCGCTTAAGAATCAACTTGCGTATAATAAAGCACGCGACATCCTGCTTTTCCGGATCAGCTCGGATATTGTACCGTTCGCCGGGACCCCGATCAATACGCTGGACTGGACGGCGATTTTCGGGAAAGAATTCAATTGCCTGAGCAATTTGATTTTAGGGTCGGGTTTTCGCGTCTCCATGCATCCGGGCCAGTATACCGTATTGAATTCGCCGGATCCCGGGGTGGTCGAAAGAGCGATCGCGGATCTGATGTGGCACGCGGATTTTCTTGATGCGCTCGGTACATCACGAGAGAGCAAGATCGTTCTTCACGTCGGCGGAGTCTACGGAGACAAGAGTTCCGCGATGAAGCGCTTTATCGGCCGATATCGCCTTCTTCCCGATAAGGTGCGATCGCGTCTTGTCATCGAAAATGATGAGCGATCGTTCTCGGTTCAAGACACTCTGAGCATTCACGATGAACTCGGTGTTCCCGTAGTTTACGATTCCTTTCACCGGGAAGTGTTTGAAGGAACGCGGGTCGAATCGCACCGGGACTTGCTTCAACGCTGTGCGCGGACATGGGCATTCGGTGACGGACGGCAGAAAATCCACTATTCGCAACAAGAGCCGGAGAAGCGGAAAGGCGCTCATTCCGAGACGATCCGAACGGATGAATTCATAAAATTCTTCACCTCAATACGCGATATCGGTCCGGATATCATGCTCGAGGTCAAAGACAAGAATCTGTCCGCGGTCAAATGCCTGCATTTGATCCGCGGTCGGGCACCTCACTCGCGTTTGGAGGAGGAATGGAGCCGCTATAAGTACTATGTAATGGAACGGTCTCCGGAGATTTATGCGTCGATCCGACGTCTTTTTTCCGGATCGGCATCGCCGAGCCCGGAGGATTTCTATTTGTTCATCGAGCAAGCCGGGGATTCGGAGGCTTCTGTCGGACGCGCGGAAAACGCGGCACTACATGTGTGGGGCTATTTTTCGGATCGGGCGGAAGATCGGGAGAAGAAGGAGTTTTTCAAACGGCTCGAGGCTTGTCGCGACGGGCAAGCCTCTATTGAATCGGTCAAGAAATATCTTTTTCGCCTGGCCGAACGCTATGATGAGCGATATCTTTTACAATCATTGTACTTTTATCTGTAAATGGGCCGGGGATTATAAAAGATCGCTCCAATCGGCGATCGTATGGTCCGCTGCCTCCGTGATCCGATCCCAGTCTCTTGCGGATGAAAAGTCATAGACGCCGCAAACGGTAAAACCGGCGGATTTGGCAGCAAGAATGCCCGGCAGGATATCCTCATACACGACACAGTCGCGCGGCGGGAATCCCAATCGTTCCGCCGCGAGAAGGTAGATATCCGGGTGTGTTTTTCCTCTCTTCACCTCATGAACCATGGTAAAAACATCAAACAGATCCAGGATCCGGTTGTTGGATAGAGCGCTTTCGACGCTCGAAAAGCCCAGAGCGGTTGCGACCGCCAACTTCTGCCCCGCCTCGCGAAGACACCGAAGATAATCGATGGCGCCGCTTTTCAGACGAATCTCGGAAGCGTAAGCCGCGTCGGCCATTTCACTCCAGCGTGCAATCACTTCTTCGGGGGATAACGAAAGTCCGTAGCGCGCGACGGTGTATTCGGCAGCACCCCGATAACCCATTGTTTTTACGGCTTGAGAATAATCTTCAGTCGCGCGAATTCCGTGCTCGCGCAGAAAGCGGATGTCAATATCCATCCACATCCCCATCGAGTCCAAAATGGTGCCGTCCAGATCAAAAATTGAGCCTTTCGCGTTGAGCATCGGTTCCTCCGGAAAAAGATTTACACTATTCTATCACTGTTTTTCGAAAAGTGAAGTCCCGTTCGGCTCATCTTTTTCTAACAAGGATTATACAAAACCCTTACGTTGGAAAGATGGTTCGCGGAGCGGTGCTCTTGTATTCTGAAATCAGAGACGGAGGTGATTTGTATGTTCGGCAAAAAGGTACGGCAGGTGCTCAGAGATTTTTGGGCGAACAGAAAAACGCGTCGAAAAGCGCTTTGGACCCGGGCGCTCAAAAGGTGTGGTTAGGGTTGACCTTTTGAATTCGGCTCATCCCCGTCTTCTTCTCGGTCGTCGGGGACCGGTGTCGTCGATTGATTCGTTGAGTAATGTTTGAAGCCGCCGGTCAGGTTATAGACCTCTCCAAATCCGCTGTTCAAGAGAATGTTTTGTGCCGCGTTGCCGGTTGTGCCCTTATTGCAGTAGGTGACGACCGGCTTTTTCGGATCGAGTTCGCACAAGGTATCGCGCAGTTTCTCGTGCGGCACATTCCTTGCTCCGGGGACATGCCCGGCGTTGAACTGTGCCTCCGCACGCATATCTAAAATCACGAGGTCCTTATCTTTTCGAGACGAAAGCTCCCGCTCGGAAATCAACTCGCGGCCCCGATCCAATGCGTTTTCCAGGATCATACCGGTATACATGACGGGATCCTTAGTCGTCGAAAAAGGCGGAGCATACGCGAGATCCAGGTGGAACAGATCCTCAACACGAAGAAGTGCGGTCATCGCGGTAACAAAAACATCCATACGTTTGTCGACGCCGTCAAAGCCGACGATTTGAACGCCGAGGAGCATGTGCGTTTTCCTGTCGACGATCGCCTTGATCACCATTTCGCGTCCGCCCAGATATTCCGGACGATGCGGCTTGGTATTGATCGAGACGAGAACATCAAAACCCTGTTCGCGGGCGAGCTTTTCCGAAAGCCCCGTCGACGCGACGGTCATTCCGAATGTCTCGAAAATCGCTGTTCCGAGCACGCCGCGGTGCGCAAAATCGCCGCCCGTGATAACATCCCCGGTTATTCGGCCGGTCTTGTTCGCGGTCGAGCCGAGCGGTCGGTAGAAAGGCATGCCGGTCAAAACGAAATAATTCTCGGTACAGTCACCGCAGGCATAAACATTGGGAAGATTGGTTCGTTGCGCTTCGTCGACGGCGATCGCTCCGGTCACCCCGAGTCGGATACCGGCATCTTTCGCCAGCGCAACGTTCGGGCGGACACCGACCGCCGAGATCACGATGTTCGCGGGAATCTCGGTTCCGTCGTCAAGGATCACCGATGAATCCTTGATCGCAACCGCAATCCTGCCGGACTCAACACGCACGCCCCGACCCGTGAGGTGCTTTAGAAGGTGCGCGGCCATGTCCGGATCGATACTCGGACAGATATTCGGGAGTTTCTCAATGAGGGTGATTCCGATTCCGCGAAGCGAGAGATTGTCTGCCGTTTCAAGACCGATGAAGCCCGTGCCGATGATTACGGCGGTTTGCGGCTTCTTGTCCTCGACGAAAGTCCGGATCGCAACGGCATCCGCCGGATTTCTTAACGTGAAAACATGCGGAAGATCGACACCGGGGATCGTCAGCCGGACCGGATCCGATCCGGTCGCGATGACCAATGTGTCATAGGAGTCATCAAAAACTTTCCCGGTTTCCAGATTCCGGACGCGAACCGATCGGTTCGTCGTGTCGATCGCCTCCACCCGATGACGGATTTTCACCGTGACCCCGTATTTCTTCTCAAAAAATGCCGGATCGCGCGGAGTCAGCTCCTTGATATCCCGGACTCTTCCGCCGATATAGTAAGGCAGACCGCATCCGGAATAGGATATGTAACGATCCGCATCATAAAGCGTTATGATTGCATTCTCGTTGTTTCTTCTGGCTTTCGCCGCCGCCGAGGTGCCCGCGGCGACCGCTCCGATAATGATGATTCGGTTTCCCGTAGTCGTGCGGACAGGCTTTCGTGTCATATTAAGCTCCCTTCGTGCAAGGACTTCGAAACGATAATCGCGATGTAATCATCCTAGCATGGCTGACAATGCGCTTCAAGGCGTGCGGGGTGAACGGTCGGTAAAATATTCGGAGGCGCTTTTCGGGACCGGCTTTCGCTGATTTTCGCGAAACGGAGGCCAGAGGAAGAAGGAATATCCGATTTATTTGAGAATTAAACGTTATTGGTTAATGATGATTGATTTTTGCGTAATATCATACTATTATTGAGATGCACCCTGGCACAAGATGACGGATGACGACATACGGTCCGTCATTTTTTTCTCTTGAGACGAGGTGTATTGAATGAATAAAGAAGAAAATAAGAGCCCTGTTAATCGAATTGTGGGGCAAATGATCGCAGATTACGGGAATGAGCGACATGTCGGACTGAAGGTCGCGGCTTACCTCATCTTTTTTCTAGCGATTACTTTTATTCACTCCCAAATCACGGATTCCACACTATACCCGATCAGCGGCGTATTATCGCAAACACAGGCGCTTGCGTCGATCCTCATCGTTTTAACAGCCGGGAAAAGGGGTTTTCAGGCCGTTGTTTTCGCCGGGTTGATCCAGATCATCATGGCGGTGCTTCATGTTTTTCGGACCCAAAACCAGATGGCGATCCCCGGGGCGCTCGTTCCCGCGGTGATGATTCTGATCCTTTTTATCGTCGTCTTATACAGCAGAAGACTGATGGATGAACTGCATGCGACATCGGTACAGAAGGAAGAGCTTCAGCGACTGAACACGGAATTGCTGTCCCGGGAGCACGACGCTTCGGCGCAAAACGAGCAGTTGTCCGAATTTAACCGCACGATGAAGGAGAACGAGGAAAAACTTTATCACCTGGTGCACTATGATTCGCTGACAGAACTGCCGAACCGAATCAAAATCGCCGACCGCATAGCGCTTTTAATCAATCTGCTCTCCCAGAAGCGGCTCGGATTCGCGCTTCTCATGCTTGATCTCGACCACTTCAAACAGATCAACGACTCTGTCGGACATCAGGTCGGAGATGCAATATTAAAGTCCGTTGCCGAGCGCTTGCGCCGGATCGCGCATCCGGATGATCTGGTCGGACGTTTCGGCGGAGATGAGTTCGTGGTCATTGTTCAAAGACAGATGAAAGAGGAAGAACTCTTGGTTTACGCGGAAGCGATCCGCATGTCGCTGACAAAAGGGATGAGTGTCGAAGAAAAGGACTACAATATCAGCGTCAGCTCCGGGATCGCGATTTATCCCACGGACGGAAGTACCGCCGCGGATCTGATGAAGAATGCCGAGACTGCGATGTATAAAGCCAAGGAAGGCGGCAGGAACGGTGTGCGTTTCTTCCGAAAGGACATGATGGACGACATCATGATGAAAGCTCAATACGAATCCGAATTGAGAATGTCGATTCAAAACAACGAGATATATCTGGTTTTCCAGCCGCAATATCATGCGCGAACCAAGAAACTTCGCGGATTTGAGACGCTGGCCCGTTGGGTGAATGTTAAACTCGGCGCCGTCAGCCCGAATCAGTTTATCCCGATCGCAGAGCAAGCCGGAATCATGGTGCCGATGGGAGAATGGATATTGGAGAAGGCCTGCGAGAAGCTGAACGCACTGATCGAGCTGTACGGAGATGAACTGGTGATGTCGGTCAACATCTCGGCGGTTCAAATCATGTCGCCGACTTTTCTTTCCACAGTCAGAAAAATCATCAGGAAAACCGGCTGCAATCCTCATAATCTCGAGTTTGAGGTCACCGAATCGGTGATGATTTCGTCTGTTGATCACGTGATCACGATTCTCCGGGAACTCAATCGCATGGGAATCCGGATCGCGCTCGATGACTTCGGAACGGGCTATTCCTCGCTGAGTTATCTTCAGGTACTGCCGATCGATACTTTGAAGATCGATAAGTCTTTTGTTGACAATATGGTGCAGGAGAGTGTCAAACGACTGATGGTCGGTTCGATCATATCGCTGGTGCATCAGATGGACATGGAGGTCGTCGCCGAGGGCGTGGACAGCGACAGTCAATTGGACTGTCTCCATGAGTTCAATTGCGATTATATCCAGGGTTTTATTTGGGGAAAGCCGCTTTCCGAGAATGACGCGCGGGATTTGTTGCTCCGGGAGAAGAAATGAAACACCTCCGATATCCCGATAAGTGCCCGCTTTTCGAAAACTGAGCAAGCCCGCTCTTTATTTGAGCGGGCTTTTATTATATTCTGGATGTATCTTTTTTTCGCAGACAACTCAGGAGGTAAATACGATGGCAATGAAACTGGCTTTTTCTACACTCGGATGTCCGGACTGGACATGGAGCGAAATTTATTCCATGGCATTTGACCTCGGCTATTCCGGAATCGAGATCCGGGGACTCGGTGAAGAGATTATGGCATCCCGCGCCGGCCCGTTTCTGCCGAAGGAAATCGATAATACCGTAAATGAGCTCAAGCGACTCAAGTTGACGATCCCGTGCTTTTCGTCCGACTGTGTGCTCTCGGCACCCGGAGGGGCCGATACGGCACGAACCGAGATCCTCGAATATATTAACCTTGCGGTTCGCGTCGGAGCGGAATATATCCGCGTATTGGCGGACGCTCATCCGGCTCCCGAGAGAGAGATCGACGATAATGCCGTCATTCCGATCCTTCAAGAACTCGCGAAGCCCGCTGAAGAAGCGGGTGTTACTCTTTTGGTCGAAACCAACGGAGTGTACGCGGACACCGCGCGACTCGGAAGACTTCTGGACGCGGTTGCGAGCCCGAATGTTCAGGCACTTTGGGATATCCATCACCCGTTTCGATTTTTCGGTGAAAAGCCGGCCGATACATGGCGGAATATCGGGGATCGCGTTCGTTATATCCATGTGAAGGACTCCGTCGCGGATGAGCACGGCAAGGTAGTCTATCGACTCCCCGGCAACGGCGATCTGCCGCTTATCGAACTGCTTTCGCTCCTTCACGCGAATGCGTACGACGGGTACATTTCTTTGGAGTGGGTGAAGAGATGGTCGACCGAGATCGAGGATCCGGCGATCGTATTTCCGTTTTTCGTGCATTTCGTACGACAATGGGAGAAACAAAATCAGGGAGACCGTCTGGCAGAGGGAGCCGATTTGAAGCTTCCGCCACTGCCGTCCGTTCCGATTGAGCCGGTGAAGGAAGAAGTTCCGGCGATCAGTTGCTTTACCCGAAGAGAAGACGGGGAGCGGCTTTTCGAGAAGGATATTCTGATCGATATGACCTTCGGCGCTCTCTTGGATGAGGTTGCTGCGCGGTTCCCGGATCAGTGCGCGTTCGCGTATACCACGAGGAACTACTCGCGCAATTACGCTCAGTTTCGCGATGAAGTCGATCGGGTCGCGCGGATGTTCATCGCGATGGGCGTTAAGAAGGGCGATCATGTCGCGATCTGGGCGACCAATTATCCGCAGTGGTTTCTGACCTTCTGGGCGGCGGTCCGCATGGGGGCGGTTCTGGTGACCGTGAACACCTCCTACAAGATCCATGAGGCAGAATACCTCCTGCGTCAGTCGGACACACACACACTGGTCCTGATCGACGGGTATAAGGATTCGGACTACATCGGAATTCTTCATGAGATCTGCCCGGAACTCAAGGATTCGGAACCCGGAAAACTCCGTTCCGAGCGCCTCCCGATCTTAAAAAATGTCATCACGATCGATTCGAAGCAACCCGGTTGTTATTTCTGGGATGAGGCGATGGGGCTGGCCGACAGCGTACCGGTTTCGACACTCAAGACAATGACGGAAGCGACGAGACCGGACGAGGTCTGTAACATGCAGTATACATCCGGAACGACCGGTTTTCCGAAGGGCGTCATGCTGACGCACCATAACGTCGTCAACAACGGAAAATGCATCGGCGACTGTATGGATTTTACCACGGCGGACCGGCTCTTGATCCAGGTTCCGATGTTTCACTGCTTTGGTATGGTTCTTGCGATGATTGCTTCGGTGACCCATGGATCGACGATGGTGCCGGTCGAATATTTCCAGCCGGCAAAGTCCCTGGCGGCGATCAATCTTCGTAAGATCACGGCGATGCACGGGGTGCCGACGATGTTTATCGCGCTTTTGGAGCACGCTGACTTTGCCACGACTGACTTTTCGTATATGAGGACCGGGATCATGGCCGGCTCTCCCTGCCCCGTTCCGGTAATGGAAGCGGTCCTCGAGAAGATGAACATGACCGATATCACGATCGTTTTCGGGCAGACGGAGAGCTCTCCGGGTTGTACCCAGAGCCGGGTAGGCGATCCGATCGAGGTCCGTGTGTCGACGGTCGGCCGTCCGCTTCCCGGAGTGGAATGTAAGATTGTCGATCCTGCGACGAACCAAGAGCTTCCGGACAATGTTCCCGGCGAGTTTGTTGCCCGCGGCTACAACATCATGAAGGGCTACTACAAGATGCCCGAGGCGACCAAAGCCGCGATCGACGAGGACGGATGGCTCCATACGGGCGACCTGGCGCTCCGGACACCGGAAGGGAATTTCAAGATCACCGGACGGATGAAGGACATGATCATCCGCGGAGGCGAGAATATTTACCCCAAGGAGATCGAGGAATTCCTTTACACGCACCCCAAGGTCCGCGATGTTCAAGTGATCGGGGTGCCGGACCGCACCTACGGCGAGGCGATCATGGCCTGCGTCATCCTGAAGGAGGGCGTCAGCGCAACGGAAGACGAGCTTAAGGAGTACGTGCGGTCACATATGGCCAAGCACAAGACGCCCAAGTACATCTCCTTCGTTCAGGATTTTCCGATGAACGCAGCGGGGAAAATTTTGAAGTACAAGATGCGTGAAGATGCGGTCAAGCAACTCGGACTCGAGGCCGAGGCCAGTATCGAGACCGCATAGGATAAGGCGCGCCGGGTGATTCCAATCGTTTATAAGAAGGAGCAGGTCACGGAAGTACCTGCTCCTTTCCATAGTATTCTTCGAGCGTCTGCCCGGTCGTGTACAGAGTGGTTGCCAGATCGACGCCGACATAACGGAAGTGCCAGGCTTCAAAATCATAGCCGGTGATGTGTCCTTTTCCTGCCGGATACCGGAGGATGAACCCGTACTCGTGGGCGTGATCGGACATCCAGGCACCGGCTGGGGTATTGAGAAAATTACTGCTGATCGCAGAGTCATTGATTTCCCGAATATCCAAAGCAAGGCCGACGTTGTGCTCCGAGCGACCGGCGTAGGCGTATTTGGAGACGACGCGCTTCATCGTGAAGCCCGAGACGCCGTCATTGACCTTTTTAATCGCCACTTCAAAAAGTGCGATGCGTTGTTCAAATGTGCTGTATCCGGCCGTCAGATACAATGTTTTTCCGGTATCCTCTAGGCAGGCAGCCCGCATCAGATCCCAGGCCGTGTTGGCCTCGGGGCGAAGTCTCTGGCTCGCGGATGAAGCCGCCGGGACCAGCTCCGGAACGTAATCCTCCGATACGGCGTAGTATTTATTGATCAATACGGTGATATCACCCGGATTGGAAACGATCTCGTATTCGACTGTTCGGGGGTCGACAAACCCGTCATACCAGACCGGACCGGACGGAGTCGGAGAGGGCGTCGGTTTGCTTACTTGAACGGTCGTCGCCGACGGCTCCGAGGAAGGAGCGGAAGACGTCACGGAAGTCGGCGAAACGGTCGAATCGGGCATTGCGGTCGCTGAGACGGAAGTGCTCGTAAAGGTTTCCGGGGACGTTTCCGGAATGTCAGAAGAACTTTCGCGGGGGGGTGAAACACTGGTTGACGTAAAGGGGTCTGTGCCCGTAGCGCTCCCGGGATGCATCCGCGGAAGGACGTAGGCGCGGACCAGGATCGCGATCGCCGCGACGGAAAGCACAACGGTCAAACCGGCGAGGATACGGAGTGCGTTTTCGCGGATGAAACGGGAGTGCGATTTATTCTTTTTCATCTTGATTTGTCTGTTGCTCAATCGTTATTTTCGGGCAGGATCTGCTCCTTGCCGTAATACTCTTCCAACGTCTGGCCGTTCTCATAAAGGGTGGTCGCCAGTTCGACGCCTACAAAGCGATAATGCCACGCTTCGAACCCATATCCGGTGATATGGCCTTTGCCATCGGGATATCTGTGAATGAAACCGTATTCATGTCCGTGCTCCAACACCCATTTCCCTGCCGTCGTTTGCAGGAAAGCGTCGCGGATCTCGGGGTCGGAAGCAATGTTGATGTCCAGAGCGAGGCCGAGAGGGTGCTCCGATCGTCCCTGGTACGCATTCTTCTTGACCGCGAACGCCAGACCGTTCCTCTCGATACCGTTCGAAAAACTGTACGTTTGCGTCGCGTAGGAACGATAGCCGGAAATCAGATAGAGATTCTGGCCGCAATCCTCGAGGCAGGCGGCGTGCATCAGATCCCATGCTTCGGCAGCTTCCGGTCGAAGTTGTTGACCGGCTGAATGCTTGGCATTAACAAGTTCGGGAACATAATCCTCCGGCATCGAGAAATACTTATTAATCAAAACGGTGATGTCCTCGGGATTCCGTACGACCTCTGCGCGAACCGTGCGCGGGTCGACATACCCGTTATACCAGACCGGCTCCTCCGTCTTGGGTTCTACATATTCCGGCATCGGTGTCGGTGACGGCGTCGGCGTCGGTGTCGGTGTGGGTGTCGGTGACGGCGTCGGCGTCGGTGTCGGTGTGGGTGTCGGTGTCACCGTCGGAACCAGAAGTTCCTGTCCGACGGATGGCGGTACAGGGAAAGAAGAAGTAAGCGTCTGCGTCTGAAACGCGCAGGAGGCGGATAAAATCAGAACCGAGATCAGAAAAAGAACAGCAAGCCAGTCTTTCTTACGCATAGTAACTCCGTTTCAAGGAATAATTCCGTCAAATTAAAATCAGTATACTTCAAACACGCTTGTTTTCCAACAATCGTATGCTTGACATGACTTTGCGTCTTACCTATAATCAAGACAGCTTCGGGGCGGGGTGAGATTCCCCACCGGCGGTGAAGCGACGATGTCGATAAGCCCGCAAGCATATGCTGAACCGGTTTGAATCCGGTGCCGACGGTATAGTCCGGATGAAAGAAGTGTGACTGGGTGAATCTCCATACGTTGATTTGCCTCCTCATTTTCTCTCCCGAAGTGTAACGGGGGAGTTTTTTTACGGGAGGGAAAGGGTATGGAGAAAAACATTCATTCGAACCAGAGAATCACGAACACTCAGATGAACCGCAAGTTATCCATCATGGCAATGCTGACGGCAATGGCGGCGATCCTGATGTTTTTCGAGCGTGAATTGCCCCTTATGCCGGGATTCCTGAAATTTGATTTGAGTGAGATTCCGATCCTGATCGGCGCGTTCGCTTTCGGACCGTTAAGCGCCATAATGATGGAACTGGTTAAGAATCTGATTCATTTGCCTTTCTCGACGACGGCCGGTGTAGGGCAGTTTGCCAATTTTGTCACGGGAATATTGTTCGCCGGGACGGCCGGACTGATTTATCAGAGGTATAAGACAAGAAAAGGCGCGGTCCTTTCGATGGCGGTCGGAACACTGGTGATGACCGTCGGAACCTCATTTTTGAACTATTTTTTGTTCTTGCGTTTATACGGGCTGCTCGCCGGGTTTCCGTTGGAAGCGATTATCGGAATGGCGGCAAAAGTAAACCCCAACGTCGCAGACAAGGAGAGCCTGATCGTTTGGGCGTTCATCCCGTTCAACTTGTTTAAGGGATTATGTGTTTCGATACTGACCTTTATGATTTATAAGCCGATCTCTACGTTGATCCACACGAAGACCTCGCCAAAGACACAGCAGAACTGCGCACCCCAATAGCCGATTCAATCGCTTCCAGCGATTTATCGATCCTTTGGTGAATCAGTCTTACATTCTGTCAATTCTTCCGGCGTGCTCTTTTCGATCTCCGACGACCGGTCAATTGTATCATTCCTGATCCCGCAGGAAAGCGAGCAGGCTCCGCATTTCCCGGAACAACCGGATGTTTTCCGCTTGCGCGAGTCCCGCAAGGAAAATAAGAGAACCACTGCCACCAGAAGTCCTACGGCTGCCAATATCATATAGTCAAGCCAGAATAGATTATCCATAATCATGCCTCCGATCCGGCTGCTGCGGTGAAAGTTAGTCTTGTATAACAGTATAACCTTTGCCGTTGATAAAATCAATTACGCTCATTGGTGAGCAATAAATAAACAATGAAAAAGCCGATCGTACGATCGGCTTTATATCGATTCCGTAACACGATTCGTCGTTTACTTGCCTTTATAATGAAGGACTTTCATTACTCCGCCCGACAAACGCTCGTATTTCTCGATCTCGGATTTTGCATACTTCTTGCCGCTGTCGGTGATCTTATAGTAACGACGACGGCGCTTGAGACCAACCAGAACATCCTCGGATGTAACATGTCCTGCGGCCTCCAGACGATACAGAGTGGTATATAAAGCTCCTTCGGTCAGGGATATATCTCCGTCGCTTCTGCTTCTGATCAATCGTACGAACTGATAGCCGTACTGATCACCTTCCAGCAACAATTTCAGTGCCAGAATCTCGGTTAATCCTCTTTTCAGGGTAACCAACGTATCATACATGGAATTTTCCTCCTAAACGATTCTGTTTGATTAAGCCAACATAGTAATGCTATCATCATTGCCATAAAATAGCAATAAAATCTCTATGACAAATCGTTGAATTATCCCAATAATGACTCAAATACATGCGCGTCGATGCGTAGTAAAAATACCATTATACGGAGTTCTTACCCGGAAAAGCACGAAGAATTGCCGCGGCCTGATCCGACGTGAAGGGGATCGGGTCGCCCGGAGGATATTTGAGCGCGGAAAGCGGGCTGTCCAAGGAGCTCAAATTTCCGTTCCGAAGATTGATCCGGTGAGTCGCGTCTTGTGCCGTGATCGCCTCGGGAGGAACCGCGATCTCTTTTCGCATCTCCGCGGAAGCGTTATCCGGTGTTTTAACGCCTCCGAAGGGGAGGAGGACAGTAGAGATCGAAACGGATGTTGACGACATAAACTCCGGAGAAGAAGACTCTTTGGTGCCGGCCAGCCGGGAGGACAGGAACATCATAAAACGAGCGGGCAATACCTTCGACACAAGATGCAGAAGCTTTTGCGATAATCCGGGAACGAGGAGGGCGCGTCCCTTTCGAGCGGCGGAAATCGAACGCGCGGCGATCTTATCGGGGCGGGCGACAAAAAGACTCTTGATTCCCGAAAAGGAAGCGGAGGGCGTTCCGGTCGCGTGAACCAAAAAATCCGTAGATACCGGACCGGGGCAAACCGTCGTCGAGGATACATGATACGGACGAAGTTCGTGATTGATTGCCCGCGAAAAATTCAGCAAAAAGGATTTGCTTGCCGCATATGTCGCAAAACCCGGTTGAGGCAGAAACGCGGCACTCGACGCGATGTTGAGAATTCGGGGCCCGTTCTTCTTGTCGGAATCTTTTCCCGCCGCAATGATGTAGGGCAGACAGATCGAGGTCAGCTCCGCGGGAACCGAGCAGTTCAGGGTGATCATCGCCCTTTGGTCTCCGGGAGTTTGTCCGGTAATCGGGCCGACGCGACCGATTCCAGCGCAATTCACGAGTAAACCGACGGTCGGCATCTCTTCTTTCAGGGCGTCGTCAATGACGGTTAGTGAATCCGGGTCGGCAAGATCCAAAGCGAAAATTCGGATCCTCTCCGGCCCGAGCTCTTTCCTCAGTTCATCCAAACGCCTTTCGTTTCTTGCGATCGCCCATATTTGAGCGAAAGGCGGACTGCCGAACGCACCCCGCTCACGGACCAATCCGCGCAAAATTTCTTCTCCGATCCCCGAGGAAGCTCCGGTAACAACAGCGATATTCATAGTGCCGACCTCCATGATCCGAATCCGTGAACAATTCACCTCATGATCAGATTATCATACAAAAACGTCGGGTGTTTTGCGGGCGGATTACGCGTCTGTATTATTATAGTAATATAAGCAGCCGTTCGAGATCCCTTCCGCCATTTTACGGACCACATCGGGATCAGTCCATAATTCGCGATCCTCCGGATTTGACAAATAGGTCAACTCGAGCATAACGGACGCCAGACCTTGTTCCCTCAAAACAGCGAAATTATCGGTGACCAAGTCCGGCAGATCGTTGTTAAGCTCGGGAGCGGAAGCCACAATTGAGTCGTGAAGGAAACGCGCCAGCGTCCGATTGCGTTCGCCGTCCCTTCCGTAATAGTGTTCACGGACGGTATAGTCCGGGTTTGCGTAATACGGATCCTTTTTTATCAGTCGATCCTCGCTCTCGATGATTGATTCATCCGTCACATAATAGACTGCTGTGCCGTGACGTTTCGTGTTCGATCCCCAATTATTATGAACCGATATAAAAATAATATGGTCTAACTGATACTCTAATTCCAAGAGTTCGATCAGGTCATCGCTGAATCCGCTTCCGACCATCGCCCCCATACAACCGGCGGAGATGTCCGTCGAGTTAATCTGTATCGCCTGATTCATACCTTCCCGTAATCGCATTTCCGTATCGGCGGATATGGATAATAACCCGTTTTCCTTCAAATAATCCAGGCAGAAAAGATGAACGAGCGCGGGACGTGCGTAGATCGATATAAATGAATCGTCGGTACGGGTCATGATCACTTCGGCACCGAGAGCCTCGAGCTGTTTCTTTGCTTCGATTGCGATTTGCAGATTAAATTCTTTCTCCTTGTATACCGGATCGTCCTCCGGATAATTACATCCGTTGTCATAGCCGCCGTGACCGGCGTCCAGAAAGATGATTTTCCCGTCAAGAGGAAGTGGCGCCGGCGTAATATCGGGTCCCCGGGAATCGGAGACGGTCGTGGCCGACGAGTGATCCGAAGCGGTAGTCGCAGTCGGGTGGTCCGGTGCTTTCAGCCAATCGATCAGGAGCCATCCCCCGACAGAAAGAAGTACGACGCAAAAAAATGTGAGGACAATCAGAATTCCCGCACGGTGTTTGCGGAAAAAGTCCATTGTCGAAGGGCGCTTCCGCAGTGCCCCGTATGCCGGGTCCGTGCGTGTTGTTTTCTTGGTCGTTGCGCGCTTTTCTGATTCGTTCATGTGAGTCTCCGTTTCCGTCCGTGTGAAGTATAGACATTATAAACGTTTTTGCTGTTTTTCGAGAAATATTTTATTTCGCACGGAAAAGCCGGCCGAATATTTAGTCGGTGTACTGTATCCCTTCCCGAAAAAATTTGGAAAACCTCGTGTTGTAATCAGTAAAACCGTATGATACGATATACATAATCGTCAAGTAGAGGTGAACTATGAATCAGACAATCGGGATATGGGGAGATTCAATCATGCGAGGAGTGGTTTTTGACCCTGTCAAATGTAAGTATTCCATCGAAAAAGACTCCGCCGCGGAACTTTTTTCGAGACAATTCTCGATCCCGATCCGAAACTATTCCCGCTTCGGTTGTACGGCGCCTCGCGCGTATCCGGCAATGATAAAAGCGCTGACGGGTGCTGTGCCGGACTGGATCCTACTTGAATTCGGCGGGAATGACTGCGACTACAACTGGCGGGAGGTTTCCGAAAATCCCTCGCTTCCTCACCTTCCGAACACCCCGGTCGAACGCTTCGGCGAGGTTTTCCGAAATATGATCCGGGCAGTTCGCAAATCGGGAGTTAAGCCTGTAACGATGAGCCTCCCGCCCATTCACGCCGAACGGTATTTTGATTTCATAACCTCGGACAACGGGGTCGATCCTATCGGGGTTTTGGAATTTCTTGGGGACAAGCAGTTGATATACAGAAGACAGGAGTTGTATTCGAATCTGGTTTGCCGGATAGCAAAGGAATCAGATGTCCCGATCGTTGACGTGCGGAGCGCCTTTCTCGAAAAGGAACATCTCGCCGATTTTCTCTGCATGGACGGAATTCATCCGAATCAAAAAGGACAAAGATTGATTCAAGAGGTATTCGCGACACATTATCGGGCATTGACGATACAAAGAGACTCATAAATCTCTCGAATTTAGTGTTCACGGTCTTCTATTTACGTTGTGTGAGCAGAGGAAATGAAAAAAAGAGCAAATATGTTGCGCTCGAAATTGACAGAGCCGAACGAGCCCTGTATAATCTTCTTTGCGCCTAAGGCGTTCGCTTGAGTCGCGGATGTAGTTCAATGGCAGAATTCCAGCTTCCCAAGCTGACTACGCGGGTTCGATTCCCGTCATCCGCTCCATAACGAACAAGCCTTTATAGCTCAGTCGGTAGAGCGCATCCATGGTAAGGATGAGGTCATCGGTTCGATCCCGATTAAAGGCTCCAACATACAAAAAGCTCCCACCAGGGGAGCTTTTTGTATGTTGGATTCTCTGTCGAAGACTAGCTGATCATATCGCCCTTACCATGGATGCGCCTCTACTACTGGCGCAAAAGTAGAGAAGCGGCCGCAGAACCAAGCCAGACAAGGAGCGCGATGCCCGAGAAGCGCAGCGTATTAAATACACGAGCATCGCAGGGCGAAGCGGCGACGACGTATGGCGCGGGTTATCCGTCCGCGAAGCGGATTCATGGTAAGGATGAGGTCATGTTCGATCCCGATTAAAGGCTGCACAAATAAATGACTCCCGGTTGATATCGGACGAGAGTGCCGGTCAAAAGATACAACCGTTTATACGAACATAATAATCAATGCGCGGTAATTATATTATATTTTTTTCTGAATCAAAAACTATTACGAGCACATTGACAACAGTTATACGTCAAATATTTGCTAACATGTACATAGCGACAGAGTTGAAGGAGCGGCTCAAAGATCCGACACGGCTTCGAATTCAAGGCTCTGTTTATAAAGTGCCCATGCTTGAAAAATGCCGAAAAATAGACATTATTGGGCACTTTGCATGGCTATATGGGCTCCCGCGTAACGATTTTTGAAAGTGTTGCACATTGAAAAAACTGATGCTATAATCAAGTGGTCGAAGAAACCTTCGACTAATACTATCATCACACAAATTTAGGAGGAAAAGTGAATGAAAAAACTAGTCGCACTAGCACTGGCGCTGGTCATGGTTCTCGGAATCGTTTCTGCTTGTAACGGTACCACAG
>JAAYIQ010000142.1 GCA_012523365.1 Clostridiaceae bacterium | reverse complement strand
CTGACTATCCTGGTCATGAACCTGAAAAAGAGGGCGAGAGATCTCTTTGACTTCATTTTTCATTTGCTGGATCGCTGCGCCTCGGGTGGACTGGTTTTCAAATTGGCTCTTGAGCAGTAGTCCCTAAAGTAGGGTATAATAATAAAATAAGAAAAAAGGATCCGTGATATACCGATCGGATTTGAGTCGTAATTATCTCCGGATGTCGGATCGAAAGCCCCACTTGCGTCGAAAGGATTAGCAAAAATGAAGAGAGTCGTTTTTGAGAGAAACTGCCTTTTTGCGGAAGATAATTCCTCGATCGAAGATCGAAAGTTACGGAATCAGGGGCGCGTCATTGTTTCGGAGAAGAAGGACCGCATGAATGTTTATGTCGGTAACCGTGATCTGAAGCCGGGTGTTATCGAGGTTTTGGATCTGTTGTCCGTGTCGGGTTTCAGTCTGTCCGTCGTGTCCGAAATCGGAGTCAAGGAGACCAAGACCAAGATTGATTCGGCGATGATCGGGCAGTATATCGATAAGTGCTTTTCTGTCCGCACGGCGGAATTGAGCCTTCGGGATTACCTGAGTGACATGAATCCGGACGACTTTATCATCATCGTGTGCAGGAGCGAGGAACTGATCGCAACTGCCGTAAAACTTCACCTGCCGACGATTCGAGTCCTCGGAGGCGAGATAATCGATAAGGGGTCCGCGACGCTTTCGGCCGATAATATCGACCAAGCGGATGATGTTGTTTTTCAGGCGGTGGTTTTCGATGAAATTGCCAAGAAGATCAGCACGATGAAGCGTTGTCGAATGATCGGAATCGACGGGCTTGAGCTGGTCGGCAAATCATATTTTTCAAAGAAACTCGCGGCATTTTTAGAGCTTCAGGGCATTCGTTCGACCGTCGTTCGTCTCTCGGATTTCAAGAGCCCGATCGAGGTTACGTACATGGGAGAAGACGCGGTGGAAGCGTTTTATTTTCATGCGTTTAACTACAACAAGTTGCTGAACGAACTCTTGCTTCCATACCTGGAGAAGGGCTCCGCGGATCTTGTTCTGACCAGCTTCGGGGACGATACGAACCATTACGGGAAGGAAACCCGATATCGGATCGAGCCGGGCGGAGTTCTGATTCTCGAAGGAGAATTGATGTTCAGGGAGCCGCTGATGGATCACTTTGATTTTAAGATTTTTCTTTATATGGATGATCAGGAGGCGTTACACCGGGCGCTGGTACGCGACTTGTTCCTCGGCGAGGAAACCAAAGAGGCGGAGATCAAGAATAAACGCATACCGGCACAGAAGATGTATATGTCTAGACACGTTCCGGTTGAAACGGCCGATTACGCGATCGATAACACAAACCATCGCCGTCCGCTTATTTTAAGGGATCCCGGGGTCTGTTAATTCTGCGGGTTAGAGTATAAAATGTATAAGCGTCCGATTCGAAGGCGTTCTTTTCGGTGTTCCGTTGAACAGACCGGCATATTGGATCGACGAGTTGTCGAATAGGCTTAGAATGATCGGGTGAGTTTGATCCGACATACGGGAGGCATGCGAAATGGGCAAGGTTCTGATCGTGGGCAGTGGCAAAGTAGCCAATGTGACCGCAAGGAAATGTTGCGAGCAACCGGAGATTTTCGGAGAAATGTGTCTGACCGCGCGAACGAAGAACCGCTGTGACGATTTGAAAAGAGAACTGTCTGACAGCAGGACCAAGGTTATTTCCGCTGCGGTTGACGTGACCAATCCCGACAAAACTTTGCTGACCGTTAAAATATTTAAACCGGATCTGGTCATTAATCTCGCTCCGCCTCACCTCAACCTGAAAGTGATGGACATCTGTCTTCAGGCCCGGGCGAATTATATAGACGCCTCTTACTATTACCCCAAGGGTAGCACGGCGTGCGGGCTCAAAGAACAATTGAGTTATTCCGGTCGTTTCGAAAAGGCCGGACTGACCGCGGTTGTCGGCTGTGGATTCAACCCCGGAGTGATCGGAATATTCATCGAATACGCGCGGCAAAAATTATTCGATCGAATTCTGTCCGTCGATATCATCGACGCGAACGCGGGAAAGAACGGATACCCTTACCGGATGAACTCGCCGATCGGAAAGAATATTCGGGAACTGTCGAGCCCTGCCCGATATTATGAGGCCGGAGAATGGAAGTCCGCCGAGCCTTTGGAACGCGAGTACGCATACTCTTTTCCGGAGGTCGGACGAAGCGAGATGTACCTTTTGGATCACGAAAGTTTGGAACATTTGGTCGCGGTTACTCAAGCCGAACGCCTTCGCTGTTTCGGCTCGTTCAAGAAGCCTTTTTTGACGATGATTCGCAATCTTCAATGTGCGGGAATGACTTCCGCAGAGCCGATTTGCATCGGGGGTGTGAAGATATCACCGCTGGCTTTCCTGGAAGAGGTGTTTCCGAGTCCGCAGGATCTGGCCTCCGAAACAACCGGTAAAACCGGGATCGGATGCATCATCTCCGGAGAAAAGGACGGAAAAGCACGGAATTGCATGTTGTATTCCGTTGCGGATCATGAAAAAACATATACGGATCTTATGTCGTCCGCCAATGATTTCATGGTTGGTGTACCCGTGACCGTCGCCGCCGAGATGATTCTTTCGGGGACCGTTTCGGCCAAGGGGGTCCATACCGCCGAAATATTCGACCCGGAGTCATTTCTGACCCGGATGTCAGATGCCGGACTCTCATGGAAAGAGAAAGCAAAGCCCTCAATCATCGCGGACTGAGGGCTCGGGATACCGGACCGGCAAGCCGGCTGATTATCGGTTCTTCGTTTAATCCTGAGGATCCGGATTCTCTTCGGCGACTGTCGGTTCAGCCGGAGTTTCGGTTTCCTCGGGAACGGCTTTCTTCCCGGAGGAAGGAAGCTTGCCGAATATTCCGATCACGATGGACTCCAGCAGAAGAATCGCGATACAGACGCACGCGACAATTATGATCGGCAGATACTCGCCGTCGAAGCCTTCCGGATCCAGATGCTTAATGACGATGCCGGCATACGCCCATACTACCGTAAGGCCATAAAATAAATCTTTCGCGAAAAGAACCGTACCGGCTGCGATCAGCGTTCCCGCCACCAGCATGATCACCGTCCAGAGCATCTCAGAAAGTCCGAGGCCGGGCCACTCGATGCTTACCAGAAAGGTAGTGACGTTCGCGATCGATGCGACGGTGATCCATCCAAAATAAATGGAGAACGGGAGCCGAACCAGAATCTTCTCTGCAAGGGACAATTTCTTCTTGCGAAGGGACATGCTGATGAGAATCAGGCACAGTAACAAGGCGAAAATCAAAGCGACGGTGATGATAAACAGTTCATAGTGCCAACAAATGATCCACGCGGTATTGATGATCGACGACAAGATAAAGAGAACGCCGATCCGGACCATCGTCCGGTGTGAATCCGCGTCACGGTTCTTGGCGAAGAAGATCAACTGATAAATGGCATAAGCGAGAAGCAGGGTATATATGACGGACCATATACTGAATGTAATGCCGGCCGGCGCAAACAGATTCCCGTAAGCGTCGGATACCTCGGCGGTGGTTTGGCCGTTGATTTTGACAAGCGTAGCGATTGCGTTCGCCGCGACCATCAGAACGAAGCTGACGATGATCAAAACTCGCAGAAGTGGATTGCGCTTGGTCTCTTCCATGGAAAACCTCCTTGAAGGATTGTTGTTCTCGTTGAGCACGTATCAAGACTATTTTACATGAAAGCAGAGAAAAAAGCATGAGAAAGCGTAAAAAACAGCCATTTTGCCCTTTACATCCATTACGTTACGTCATAGAATAATAATGAGAATAGGGGAGGTTCGGTCATGAGACAAATCAGAAAAATCGGATGCCTGTGTATTTTTGTTGTGATGATCATGTTGGCTTTCGGTTGTTCGGAAAGTCCGTCGCCGACGGCGACGGGTTCCGAGATGACGACCAGCACCTATCCGAGCGACCCAACCGTCCCGACCGACACTGTGAAACCCGGGCCGACGCTGGCCATTTCCGATACGGAGGGAAGGCTTCTGTCCTATCACGGCACCCCGGCTCCTGTTTTTGCCTATAATCAGGAACACGGGGAACTATTGGCGTATTGCTTCGAAGAGGGAAGTTCACATCTGCCCTACGTGCTGGGCGGCGACGGGGAGCGGGAGGATCCGGCCTGCTCGTTTTATATTCCCGATTATGATCGCACAGTATCGGTCTTGTTTGATTCGGAGTCCGGAGTGTGGAGGGTTTTTTCGGAGTCGCTTGACTCGCTCAAGGTCGTCGATTCGGAGTGGATCGTATATAATGACAGAGCATACATCGCTGACCGTGCGGCAGACCTCAAACGTGAGGTTTCGGAGGGAGCGAAGCCGAGATACTATTCGGTGGAGAGCGGCCTTTATTACTTCTTTACGGACGGAGGACTGACCCTCGCGATCGATATGAACGGAGACGGAGCGACCGAAATGGTGAACGTTTTCGCGACTCAAAGCAAGAAGAGTAAGACTATGGATTGCTCGGTTCGACTGAACGGAGAGGAAGGACTTGTCATCAAGGGTGTTCTCTCTTTCTCGGGTGCGTATGTTACCGATATTGATGAGAGCGACGGACTGCGGGAGATCGTTTTCGAGTATGAAAATTCCGGCGGAGAATCGGTATCACAGCTCATTCGTTATGACGGAAACAGCATCCGATCCAGGGTATTTCTCGGGAGCGTCGACTGCGCGGGAGACGGGAAAGTTTATCATCGGCCGAACAACTTGAACGGTGACGGCGATAAGCGGATAACATATACGGTAGACCATTTATTTGAGTTCAGTGAAGTCTGAGGTTTGGTATCGGTTGAAAAGAGGGCCGGGGATTGATTGAAGTCGTTGACAATCTGATCTTTATGGGAATTGCCGCATCGGTGATCGCGGTGTTGATGCTGTTGGTCGCATGGCTCGGCCGGGGCGTTTTTTCCGGCACTTGGTATCAGACCGCATGGATTATCATCATGCTTCTTCTGGTGATCCCGGTATACTGGCTGATCGGCGGAGTGAATGTAAGGCCGGAGACATTTGAGGGCATTCCCTTGCTCGGGAGTCTTCGCGATTCGTACGTTCATATCATGGACCGGTCGATCGGGGAGATGATGGGACTGGATTCGGCAGGGAACGGATCGGCGGTCGATCGGTCAAGTTCCGTTTTTGATATGACGATTCAGACACTTGTGTTTCTGGTCTGGGGTTTGGGTGTGGCGGTCCTGACCGCATGGAAACTCATTCGCTACTATACTTTTCGCAATATGATCATCAGTCAGAGCGTTCCGAGCGATGAACGCTGGGTTTTCGCCATTCCCGAAGAAATTCGCGCGAAGATCAAACTGCGTGACGCGGCGATTCCGTCTCCGTTTGTTTTCGGCATTTTTCACCCGACCGTGGTGATGCCCGCGCATGCGGAGAACAAGGCGGACATTTGTTTCGCGCTGATGCACGAGCTCCTTCATATTGAGCGCAAGGACCTGCTGACCAAAAGCATCGCGGAGAGTGTGGCGGTGCTCCACTGGTTCAATCCGTTCGCGTGGGTAATTCGCAACAAGGTCACGCTGGCGTGCGAGAACGCCTGTGACGAGGCGGTCGCGGCCAAACTTAATGAGGACGGACGCAAGGGCTACGCGATGGCCATTTTGGACTTCATGGATTATTCCGCCGCGCCGGAGCCCGATTATCCGCCGACGCTGATGTCTTTTTCAGGGGATTCCGACCATGTGAAAACCCGGCTCAAGAACATCATGCGATATCGGAAGATGAGCCGCGCCGTTCTGGTGTTTTCGGTCGGCATCATATTGGTGGTGGTTTCCGTTGGCATTCTGACCGGATTCTCGCTGGCGCTGTCGGTTCGCAGTGTCCGGATCGAAAAGCCGGAGGAGATTATCCCCGAAGTGACGGAGACGACGGCTGTGCCGACGGTCACGACGATCCAAACCGAAGAGATCCGGCCGACCGAACCGATCCCGGAATTTGTCGTTTACTCGGATCGTTTGACCGTGGTATCCAAAGGTGACGAAACGATGGTCCTGGGCGCGGATATTTACAAAACGGTTTCGGGTCGCATCGAAAACTCATCGGAGTCGGTTCGTTTCTCTGCTGACGGAACCATGGCGGCCTTTATCGCGACGGAGCCGTTCGGCGGGCGCTCTGTTTTGTACTTTTCGAACGGACGGGAACTGACGATCGTCGCCGGGGAAGTTTCCGACTTCGCTTTATCTTCCGACGGCGGAGTCATTGCCTATAAAACCGATACCGGACCGATTCGATTTTTCGAGACGTCCGACGGAGAAACAAGCACGGTGATTTCCGCGGCGTTCGGGCATTTCTCGATGTCGCCCGGCGCAAAGTCTGTCGGTTATTGCGCCGACGCGCAAGGGCGAATGAGGGTCTATGTCCGGGAGTCCGGGCAAACGTTGTCTCCGGATATCGTCGGCAACGCGGTCGCGCTGTCAGACGCGGGGGATATCGTTTATTTCGTTCGGGAGGAGAACGGCAATCCGGTTCTTCTCGTAATGCGGGAAGGCAAGACGATTGAGCTCTTGCGCGGCGGAGACTTTTCCCTTTCGAAGCCTCAGCGCCTGATTCTCGAGAAGGATCGCTCGGGTGCCGTCGTTCTGTCGGACGGCAGAGCGGTCGCGTATATCGATGGTCGACGAACGTTGATTTTCGACAATGTATCGGATGTCCTGTGCCCGGAGGACACTGTTATTCTGGATCGGGTGATCCTCGACGGCGGGTTTGTTCTCCTGATCGAAGAACGCGTCGACGGCGATGCGGAGGGTTTCCCTGTTTTTGCGATCGAAGAGACAGGGACAACGAGCCGGGGAGTATTGGTGACCGGTGAAGGGCTGTCCAATGAGATCCGGCTTTCCGGGAGCGTGATGTCATTCAGTTCCGACGGATACCGCGTTTTGTTTCGTGATCGCGAAGGGGTTCTCTTTCTGAAGGACGACGCGTTCGGCGAAAAAGGGTCCGAGCCGGTGGAGATCACCGGAACGTTGACCGATACGGAGAATGTCGCGTTTGCGACGGACCGATCGCTTTACTATTTGTCGGATGAGGGTCAATTGCTCCGAATCAGCGAGACAGGTAAGCCGAATACGATCGCGAATGACGTCTCCGGTTTTGCCTTGATATCCACCGTTGCCCGTACGGAGGTCTTTTATCTGGCCGATTATAAGGAGGCGCTTTTCGACGAGAACGGGACGACCGTTAAGCGTTACGGATATTCACTCTACGCCGCGGAACATCGGGCGATCGGCTTTGAACGCAGGATCGATGATTTTGTGCTTCGGGTGCAGGCCGGAGATTACGGAGTAAGTTACGATCGCGTTCTGCAGGAGGTTTACGGTTCATCCGGGTGCATCGCATCCGTTGACATATTTTACAGTTCGAACGGGGAAGATTTTTCGAAAATAAAGGAAATCGGCTGAGCCGAGAAGGAGAAAGAAATGCAAAAGATCACAGAATCCGAAATGATCATCATGGACCTGATTTGGGATGCCGGTAAAAAGGTGAATTCCGCATACGTGATCGGGAACCTTCCCGAGCGTATTAAGTGGAAGATGACGACCGTCACGACTTTTCTGTCGCGCCTGACCGGACGGGGAATGATCGAGATCGTCGAAAAGAAGGGGCGGACGAATTTTTACCTTCCGACGATGACCCGTGAGGAATACTCGCTTCGCGTGACACGCGACGCGATGCTCGGCACGGGCATCGGCTCGATCAAGAATTTGATCGCGTCGCTCTACAAGACGAACGATATCAGTAAGAAGAGCATCTCAAACCTGAAAGAGTGGCTTTCCGAGGAAGGCTATGAGGGCGAAGAGGAAGAGTAGGCGATTTCCGGGCCGGGGATGAACCGAAGGCCGGGAGCGAATAAACCGAACATATATTCAAGTGGGACATCAATGGTACATGGAAACGGCGATAATGAGGTTGTAAGAAAGCCTCACGCCGCTACGCGGCAAACGAAGGGAGCACGCCCATGGAGCCAATCGTACCGATGATGTTGATTTCGATATTTCTCTTTCTCGCTTGGTTTTTTCACGCGATCGCGAAGGATATATTTCAATCGGACCCGTGAGAATCTCACGGGTCCGAGGTTTGCGGTCCATGCGCCTGCCGGTGTCTTTGCGGATAATTCCGGGAAATCATACGGGGTCCGAAGCCTCGCGGTCCATGCGTTTCCCGGAAACTTTTCTTTGAATCCGATTGATCTGCGGACGAAGCGTCAGCTCTTCGACGACGAGGTTGTCCGGCGCGTCGAGAATATAGGCGACCGCGTCCGCGACCTGCCCGGGGAGGAGCGCGGCGGCGGGATCCGCGTCGGGCTCGAAGTCCAGGGACTCGTAAAACTCCGTTCGCGTCAGATCCGGCTGGATCACGCTGACCCCGACACCGGATTTTCGCACTTCTTCAAGCAGGGACTTCGAAAACTTTGACAGGCCGGCTTTGGAGCCGGCGTAGGCGCATCCGAAGACGCTGTCCTTTTCGGCCGTGACCGAAGAGATGTTGATGATTTTCCCCTTCGACGCCTTGAGCGCACGGAGCGTCAGGCGACATAAGAGGATCGGTACCTCGAGGTTCAGCCGAAGCATTTCGGAAAGATCCTCCGGTTTCAATTGCTCGTGTGGGCCGAACAGGCCGATCCCGGCGCAATTGACCAGGAGATCAAGCGCGGGTGCTTCGTCGAGGATCTTGTCGACGGCGGAGCGCAAGGCCTTCGGATCGAGAAGATCGCAGGAGACGCGGATCAAGCGGCCGGAACCTTCCGGCAAGGTAAATTCCCGGCGCGCGAGCGCGTACACGGACCATCCTTTTAGAAGAAGCATGCGCGTGATCGCAAGTCCGATCCCGGACGAGGCGCCGGTGACAATGGCGGTCTTCGCGGGATTTTTCACGGGAACTTCGGCGAATTCTTTGTTACTCATACGGTGAATATTTTCTCCTTCGGCAGATATCGGATGAGAGCCGTGAAGTGCTTTTCGCGAATCGCGGAAATATCGTTCTGAGAAAAGGATAGCACATCGCCGATCACTTCGTAATCCGCCGCGAAAAGCCGGCTGTCGGGGCGCGCCTTGGCAATTTTTCGAAAAAACTCCCGGTTCATCCGGAAAAATCCATGGCTTATGTCACGAACGTGCTCCGCGGGCAGTCTCGAAAAGACCTCCGCATAGAAATCTGTGTACAACCGATCGTCGATCTCGCCGACAAAGACCGGGTCGAAGCACAGGCGAATTCGATGTCCGGCGGCGATCGCGGCCTCGGCGGCTTTCAGTCGTGCCTCGGTACCGGGAGCTCCGTGCTCGAAGCGTTCGGCGACCTCGCGCGGCGAAAGGGAGAAGGCAAAGATCAGGTTGTCGGATGGCGGGATCTCTTTATAGATCGACGTGACGGCGGACTTGGTTCGAAATTCCAAAGTCAGCCCCGGGAGATCCCGGAGCGATTCCGACAGCACGCGCACGTAGGGAAAGACGTTCTCGAACGCCGGAAGATCAGTGTCGTAGGAAAGCGCCAGGAGCATTGACGCATGCCGCGCGGCTTCCTCCCGGATCGCCCGGACGAAGTCGCCGGTATTGACAAACGCGACCGTGTATTTGGAGGGGTACATCCCCTGAAGAAAGCAATATTCACAGTCAAACGGACAATTTAAAAGGAGGCTTGAGTAGAAAAATGCCTCGGCGCCGAAGCTTTGACAGACCTCCGGTCCGGGCAGGACGAACGGACCGGGCTGAAGCGCAAGGATCAACCCGGGATGGGACGCCTGCCAACGCATATCCTGGCGCGGGCGATTGAAGACGTCTTTATAATTGCGAATATAGACG
>JAAYIQ010000141.1 GCA_012523365.1 Clostridiaceae bacterium | reverse complement strand
GTTTCTTGGACTCGGATTCCGCGGAGGATCGGCTCTTCGCTGCGAGGAGATCCAGAGCGGCCTTCTCGGCGGCGAGCAATTCGGATACCTCTTGGGCGGCTTCTTCTTGCTTGCGGACGAGGATCGCCTGAGCTTCCTTTTCGGCACGCGATACACGCGTA
This sequence comes from Clostridiaceae bacterium, assembly GCA_012523365.1. GTDB lineage: Bacteria > Bacillota > Clostridia > Saccharofermentanales > Saccharofermentanaceae > JAAYCT01. Next base: position 2,096 of record JAAYIQ010000141.1, on the reverse strand, counting down.
GAAGCCGCCGTTTGGGCATCATTGATGATTTGAGTCAAAATATTATCAAGTCCCGACATAGTTATCTCCGTTCGTTTCGATTAAGCGCCGGTGATGGCGGGAATGTTCATGACCATTAAGAGTGATGCGATGAAGCAAAGCAACGCATAGAATTCAACCAGTGTGGCGGAAATGATCGCCTTGGTCGAATCGGAGTATTTCTTGGCGACGACAGTTACGCCGGTGACAGCGACTCGCGCCTGAAGGATCGCGGATGTAAGCCCTCCGAACGCGACCGGAAGACATGCAAAAAAGTACAGAAGGCCCGTCTTGAAATCGAGTGCGGGAGCGTTACCGCCCAGCAGGCCGACGTTCAACATCACCATAACGGTAACGACCAGCCCATACAGGCCTTGCGTTCCGGGGAGCAGTTGGAGAATCAGGAGCCTTGAGAACTTGCTCGGATCATCGATCAGGACCGGGGTTGAGGCTTCACCGACCATTCCGACACCCTTGGACGAACCGATGCTGGCCAGTGTGACCGACATTGCCGCTCCGATCACTGCGAGAATAATTCCTAGAAAATCCATTTACTTGTCCTCCTTGAATTTGAAGTGCTTGGTTCGTGTCGAAAACGGCGCAAATGTTTTCCCGCCGCCTTCATAGAACTTGCTGAAAAATTCGACGTATTGGAGTCGGTTGGTATGTACATATGCGCCGAGGGCGCTGATACCCAAGTTCACCGCGTGTCCGAACAGGAACACCGGGATAAAGACCAGAACGCGGACAAATCCGGAACCGATGACGGTTCCGATCGTATTAAAGACCTGGCCGACGATTCCGGTCACGAGGCCGAGGGCCATTAATCGGGAATAGGAGAGCGTGTCGCTGAAATATCCCGAGATGCCATAAAGGCTTCCGAGTCCTCCCATGATCTTGCCCGGAATGCTCGGGCTTGACCTTCCCTGAGTCAAGACTAACGCCGCAGCACCCGCGATCGCGACCCACGGCCCGATACGGTCGAGCGGCAGTCCGGTCGGGATCGCCATATTAATGATCATCATTCCGAGTCCCGCGAAAACGATCCACCAGGATCCGACGTCAAATATTGCCCCGAGCCGGTCGCCGTGCTTCCACATATTGACAAATTTGAGGGCTAAGCCCGCCATCAAGTGGACGAATCCGAGGATCAAACTGAGGATCAGCATCTCGAGCGGTTTCTCGACCGGATTGAACCACAGCGCATCGAGGGAAATATCCGAATTAAAAAAAGCCGTGCCGACCGCGTTGACGACATTTCCGAAGAAACTGCCGAACATCAGCCCCCAAACCACCGACGAGGTCCCGCAGAACATGAATTTGAACATATTCTTTCGCGTCGCGCCCTCGGGTTTGAGCCGGAGGATCACAAAAAGAGTGCCGACCACCATGATCAAGCCATACCCGGCATCCGAAAGCATCATTCCGAAAAACAGATAATAGAAAAAGCTCATTACCGGATTCGGGTCGATGTCCCGGGTTGTCGGCGGACTGTAGGACTGGACGATATCCTCGACCGGAGAGACAAAAGCGTTATTGTCAAATTCGCCGGGCACTTCCTCGTCTTCCAGGGGATCGCGCAGTTCGACGGCGACTGTATATTTCTTGTTGAGTCTGGAAATGAGGCGTTCCGAGGACTTCGCCGGCATAAATCCGTCCATGACGACGGTCTTGCTTGAAAAAAACAGTCGGCCGAGGACTTCGTACTTGTCGTGCCGCATGAGCAGATAATCGGATAGAAATTCAAGCCCGGCAAGATCCGGTTCGTGCGCGGATATTTTCTCTTTGGCTTCTGTAACCGTCTTCTCGGCTTCCGCGATCCGCTTTTGAAGACGCGCGATCCGGTGAGCCGGAGGGTGCCGCGTCGGGTCGGAGGGAACCGTGAAACCGATCTTGCGTAAGGTCTCTTCGACGGGTGTCTTATCTTTCTGATGACAAAACACACATAAACACGTCAGTTCCTTAGACACCGATACAATTTCGACCTCGTAATCCGGAAAGGAAACAGTCGAATCGGCATCGACCGGAACGCTTGCTTCAAAAGCGGTCAGCAGGGCGTTGTGAAGGGTCAATTCGGT
>JAAYIQ010000140.1 GCA_012523365.1 Clostridiaceae bacterium | reverse complement strand
GCCGCAAAACGATTGGCGATCAGTTCCTCTTTGCTCGGACGCTCGGACCCCGCTTCATCCATTCTGATCGGAGAGTCTTCATCCGTCGAAGTAACCAGTGTCTCGGATTCGTCTGCGGACACGCCCCAAATATGTGCCAGTTCATGAGCTGCCGCAAAGATTTGTCTCTCATAAGGGAGACTCGTATTAATGAAGACGAACTTTCGAAGTCGCCCGTCCTCGTACTTATCCTTATGATAAAAAGCCCATAACTTCGTATCGCTGATCGGATAATAGATCACCCTGCATTCGTTCTCAAGAATAGTAAAAACATCGTCCTTTATGTCCCGGTTGACGATGTTTTTTTCTTTGCGCAGACGCGCGATATCCGCACGGATCTTCAAAATGTCCTTTTCTATCAGGAGGCCTCCGTCAGGATGACTCATGCAGGCGATCCTCCAGCTTCATGTACTCGCGGATCGTCTGCTCAACAAAAGAGAAATCCTTCGGCTGCCCGGCTTTCCCCATGAACGGAACGGAACTGCCGCCCTGCACCCGGAGATCAGCAGGACGGAGCAACGTGTCCACCGTAACGGCAAGCGCATCGGAAATGCTCGCGATCTCCTTAACATTAATTGCTTTCTGACCGCCGATAATCTTCTGCACCATTTGTCTGGAAATATTCAATTTTCTCGCCAGATCCGTCTTCTTCATGTTTTTCTGCTCCAAAACAATCTGTATGTTCTGTCCGACAGTTTCGAAGTAATCCATGGTGCTCCTCCGGAACGCTCAACCCAAAGTAACGCGTTCTACAACCCATTCTTCACACTCAGTATAGTGAAGAGAGTCTACACCAAAAGATCGATTCTGTAAACAAAATGTTTACATTCTCGCGAAAACCCCTGTGATTCCCGCAGGTCTCACAATACGCCGGCGCCCGCGAGTAATGCAATAGGATATATGCGAAAAACAGGCGGCGCTCCGGTGGATATTCAATTTGTCCAATATACTACTGAAACCCGCTGATCATCATCAAGTCAGTTGCTTGGTTGAAGGGCCCGGGGCGAATTTATACGCTTTTCAAGAAGTGATTCGAATGATGATGTGCAACCGTCGCAATAGGTGAAAATCAACATAGTTCGAAAAGCGCTATTTTCAGGTGAATACGCAAAGGATTTCATCTATAAATCAAATACTATTGACATAAGGGGGGGCAAAGATATAATGTCGATATCTTATAAAATATTTTGGAGGAACATATGAAAAAACTACTTTCACTCACGCTGGTAATTTTATTGATGCTGTCATGTTTAGGAGGTTGTACTTCAAGTAAGTCAAAAAAATATTACTGTACCACGAGTGGCCATACTGATAGTTATATTCTACTGGACAAGGGAGATTCTGAAACCCAAGGTACGGGCAAAGCCTATAAAGTCTATTGGACGAAAGGATTCTGGGATCTTTCAGGATACTTTGAGTATAAAGATAGTATCGTAACAATGACAAGCGGAATATATAAACATCAGACGTTTTCAGGTGGAATCAGCATCAATTATTCTGCAACAACAATCACATTCAAAGGATACTCATATAAGACGAAATAAATATTCAACATTCCCGAAATGTAAATAATCAACTATAATTTAAACGATAATCCGCATTCAATCTCCATTCTGAGCCATGTGCTTAAATGGAGATTGTGCGGTGTGTAAAGGAGATTTTCGTGAAGAAGAGGCTCTTGTTCATTATTATGGTCCTTCTGATCTTGATTATTCTTCCGTCGTGTTCCGGGAAGAAAGAAAAAAAGATTGAACTTATTTATGGAACGTATACGATGGCCGGCACGGATAGTCAAATCGTTCTCAAGAGCGACAATACGTTGGTCGTCCGAAACTACGATTTGTCCAAGCTTGAAAAAGAAGCATATGAGAATTTCATGATCGCGATGCGAAATGACAGGCGCGAAGAGGGCAACAAACTCACCGAAGAAGAGGAACAGAAGATTCGGGACGACATCAACCTCGAGCGCCAGTTTCTCGACCGGGAGAATTCTTTTGACCATGCATTGGAGGACGGGCTGATCGGGATTTACGTCCCCGTCGAGAACTGTGACCTGTATTTCTATTTGCAGTTCTACCCCAGTGATAACACGATTGTTTTCGACGATAAAATATTCACGCTCGAAAAGAGCTGAGGCGCGTATGATTGAAGTCCGACATCTGAAAAAGACATTCCACGAGGGCGGTAAAGAAATCAAAGCGGCTGATGATATTTCATTAACGATTCCGGACGGGGAATTTATAAGCATCATCGGCCGCTCGGGAAGCGGTAAATCGACGCTTCTCAATATGATCGGCGGATTGGACCGGTGTGACGAAGGGGAGATCATCGTAAACGGAAAGAATCTGTCGAGCCTGAATTCCGATCAGCTTGCGGAGTATCGGTCGAGTGAGACAGGCTTTGTCTTTCAGGCATTTCATCTGGAAACGGGGTATTCCGTGTACGATAACATCCGTGTTGCTTTGCTCATTGCGGGTGTTCCGTTTAAAGAGCACAAGCACCGCGTTAATTTGGCACTTGAGCAGGTCGATCTTCCGGACAAAATGAGAGTTCGGACCGCGAAATTGTCGGGCGGGGAGAAGCAACGTACGGCCATTGCCAGAGCACTCATCAATGATCCGAAGATTATTTTGGCGGATGAGCCTTGCGGAAATCTGGACAGCGAGAATTCGGATCGCATTCTGCGACTGCTCGAAAAGCTGCACCGAAGCGGTAAAACGGTAGTCCTGGTTACGCATAATCGTGCAGATGCAAACAGAGCGCAACGAATAATCGAACTGTCTGACGGGGTAGTGATAAGAGATGAACAGACCGGCAGTTTTGTGGCTGAGCCTTAAAGAAATCCGATTGAATTTTCTTTTATTCGTATTGAGCTTTATTTTGCTCACTTCGACGATCGCGGCCGGGTTTTTTATTTCGTCGACTTCCTCGGATATGATGCAGGTTTTCTATAACTACGCAAATCGGTTGAGTCCGGATAAGGATGGCTTTCTGATCACACTGAACGGGTTGCGGTACTCGTCGGTCGATATTGTCGGGGATCTGCCGTTTAATCGCGTTTATCCAGAGTTTTTCGGAGGAGTGGAAAGCGGGGAATTTTACTGCGACGGCCATGCTCTTTCGGAATGTATAATTTCTTCGAAATATGTTTATGAAGACGTGATCGAGGTGGTTGACGGGATCGCTTTTTCGGAGGATTTAAACGATTCGGAGTATGCGTGGATTTCAAATCGAGTAGCCGTCGAGACCGGCAGAGTCATCGGAGACGAGATCCTTTACCGCGCCGGGACGGAGTTTGAGGTTGCCTATCAAATTGTCGGCTTATTTGATGCAGATCAATATAATCCCGATATCATCATCCCGTTTGAGCCCTATTACCGTGCGGAGACTTCTGCCGGAAGAAACGTGGATCATGAGGTCTATGGTATCCTTTCGGATTCACGGGACTATTCTATGGTATCCGCAAAACTTCGGGAGAGAAGGATATCGCCCGACAGCATCATGGATGATAATTTCCGATCTTTATCGTTGATCCACGCGCTGTTTCAGGCAATCTTTATCGTGATTCTTTTTGCAGGGATTTGGACCTTTTCGAATATATGCGGTGTCATTATTGAAAGCAGGTATTCATTCATTATGAAGATGCGGGTGCTCGGTATGAAAGCGTCCCGGATTTCATTCGTATATGCGGGGATCATCTCCATGATTACGCTGTTATCTTTCGTGGCGGTGTTCTTTCTCGAAAGGGCTTTTTCAGAAAATGTTCGAGCGCTGGCGGCGGAAATGTATCCGGGAGTGAGCAGTACACCGACCGATCCTTTTTTTCGGATCGCGGCGGTGATTGTGATCAGTGCTGTGATTCTGGGTAAGACGATTTACGGGTTGGTTCACAGGATCAACAACAGTAATTTAATCGGTCTTCTGGAAGAAAGGGTGGATTATGGGGGCAAAAGCATGTTTGTACATGGCCTTCAAAAACTTCGTCGTTAAGAAAAAAACGATGCTCAAACTCACCGCCGCCTACGCGATGGTGATCGTTGTGGTGTTGTCGCTTTTCGGTTACCGCAATTCAATCGAAAAGCAACTGAATACCATCACAGACACATCCGCTTCGGCGTGCTATGTAGAAACCGATGCGGGACTTGATTTAGACGATTATTCCCTCATCACGGAAATTAAGTCGATTCGAAAATTCGATCCGATGATTCCGATCGATCAGATCACCCTGATAACCGGAGACGGTACGGAGCATCCGGGTATCAATAATTTTGATTATGATTATGAGATGGATATGAGCCCCGGTACATCCCGGGATCTCTACTCCGTGCCGTTCAAAATCGACGCGTACAGCCCCGAAGGCGTGGTTTTCTCGGCGCAGGACCAACGGGAGTTTCTCGAGAAGAACGAGAGCACGACGCTTGTGCCTGCAGGGAAAGCGGTCCCGGATGAAAACGGCATCGTAATGTCGGATGATATGCTTGAAAGGTTTGGTCTTCGCGCGGACGCCGGTCTCCTGGGTACCCAAATTACCCTTGCGAATCATGAAACCGGAGAGATCTACGTAAACGGATTGACGCTTACGGGTATCATCAATTCGCGGATATTCTATACCGAGGCGAACCGGTATAGCGCGCATATCATCATCCCGGAGAGTCAAGCCACGGAAGCTTACGATCCGCCCGAATATCGCTATTACGCAAATGATTATTCATCGACCTATAAACTTGCGATGGAGATCGGCGCAAACAAAATCAGATGCAGGTACAACTCGTTTCTGGAGATGTACAAGATCATCGAAAACCAACGCCTGATCGTAAATAAAGTGGTGAGCGTCATTCTCATCACATTGTTTCTGGCCTTGTCGGTCAGTGTGATGACGGTGATGTATTTTTATTACCGGCAACATAAAAAGTATCGTCAAATGCTTCGGGCGATAGGGATGAAAAACGCGGATGTGTTCGCATGCGCGCTTATTGAACAACTTCTGTGTCTTCTTAGCTCTGCTATCGTCGGAACAATACTGTCGTGGATCCTTATCCGCCTGATTAATTTGCAACTATCGGGAATGCTCTATGTCACCATTGTTCTTGAAGTTCAGAATCTAATCCTTCTGCTTCTTTTGACGGTTGTCATTCTTATGATTTTTTCCGCTATCGTCGCAGCATTCGGATGCTACAGGCTTACACGCGAGCCAATCTCCGCTTCGTTATCTCAATGAAGTTGATGCGCTTCTACGAAAAGCCTACGGCGGATGTTTTGGGATCCAATCATTGAGAAGGCCCAATCAAGTTCGCCCTCGCGAAGTCTTTGCTCGAGCTCGCGCCGACCGGCCGATTTTCTATCATTCAAACAAGTTCTTGGATTGCTCGCGGAGCAATCCTTCGGAGATCACCCTCGAGGCGCTTGCCGGGCCCTTTTCGTGCCACCTCTGCAAGCACATCGCCCACTTGCCAAGCAGGTGATCCGCCGGGGCAGCCAATTTCTCGACACCTGCCGCGCCGATAACGACGGCACCGCCCCGCGCGACGAGCTTCTTGCGACGACGGTCCGAAGCGGCTTCAACAACGTCATCGACGCCTTCCACATCGTGGGCGACAGCGAGCTCCCGATCCAATTTTACACCAAGGACTACAGCGCCCCTGCTCGAAAAATCATCCTCACCGACGAGATATTCAAGCTCCAGGGCGCAGCCTTTTCAAGCAACCTGACGCCGGAGGCCGAAGCCCGCCGGCGCCTGGTCGAGACCGCCTGGGAACAGAGGATATCCACCGGCCTTTTGGCCGTCGAATACAGCGAAATCGGCGACCTCCTCTTCACCCGCTCGAAAAACCGCCGCAAAGCGGTCACATCCGCCCGCGCCGCCCTGAACGGCTACCAGAATTCGAGAACCTTCGGATGGGCTCTTCATCTGTTTCCGTGAAACACAGAATCATTGTTTTCTGCGACGAGAGCGATGATGCGTACGAATAGCGATCATCCGGAGGCGAGAGCGATGATGCGTGCGAAAAGCGATCATCCGGAGGCGAATACCGACTAAATCGCCGAAATGTTTCGTTTAGTAGGTAATCATTGATCAAAAACGAAGCCGCGAGGTCGCCACATCGAGGCCTCCCGATCCGAAAACTACCGGCAAAACAGCCGGAAACACTCCATCTTGCCGGTATCTCGCGGCAAAGAAGAGAAAAAATACCGGTAAACCATACCGATCGCCCCAGTATGCATGTATTAGAGTGTGTTGCTAATGTCATGCAAGCGACAATGCGATCTGCCATGTACTCAGCTTCGCGAACTTACTGCCGAGACTTTGAAAGATTCCGAGTATTGATCTAGTACCTTGTAAAACCTAAAACTGTATTTCCCGCCGGTCTGCTGCGTGCAACACTTCGTTGTCGTCAATCGGAATACAACAAGTATTCCTCACTCCTCCGCCTTGCGCTACGCACAGCATCTTCGGCGGTATTCTATAGCTTTAGGTTTTACAAGGTACTAGCTGGCCGAAGGAAAACTGCAACTTAGCTATCCCAACCTTTTCCCTTGTCAAAAATTTCACGGAGATAGGTGAAGAGCCTCCTGAGAGATACTCTTGTATATATATATATCTAATGATAAACTGTTTCTAATATTTTTTGCGGATTAAGCTTTATTGTGCTTCTTTGTTCCGAAGCTATCTATGGAGGGAATCATGAATATTTTTTGGAAGAGAGTATTGATCATTGTGTTGGCGGTTTCGATGACGTTTGTTTTCTGTTCATGTTCGAAAGGGGGCGGCGACAAGCAGGAAGATGACGATGACGAACAGACTGAAGCTGCGCAGGATAATGACGAGAAGACAGAAACTACACAGAAGCCTTCCGGGACAAAAGAAACTGTCGACGATGGATCGGACCTTAATGTGGATCGAGTGATCGTCAATAATGATGGGACTCCTTCCGGAGTAACGTGGAGAATTGACGACACTGGCCGTCTCATCATCTCGGGAAGCGGGCCGATTACTTTGCCTGATTGGACAGTATTTCCTTGGAAAGATTACAGATCGCAAATCACGGCCGTATCCGTTTCCGGCAAGAGCGCTTCGGAAAAAATCGAGCCGACATCTCTTGAGCATTGGTTTTACGCTCTTGGAAATTGCAAAGAAATCACTTTTTCAAATGTCGACACATCAAAAACAACAAGCATGAGACGGCTTTTCTATGAATGTAAAGGCCTGACTTCAGTCAATATTGAAGAATTGGATACTTCCAGTGTTACGGATATGTCGGGGATGTTTTATTGTTGTTGGGAACTCACGTCTTTGGATCTATCCGGATTTGAGACATCGAACGTTCAATATATGGGTAGTATGTTTCAGAGTTTATCAAATATGACTTCGATTGACGTATCCGGATTCGATACATCCAACGTCATTGAAATGGGTTCGATGTTTAAGAGTTGTAGTAAAATGGAAACGTTTGACCTTTCAAATTTTGATACATCAAATGTTAAAAATATGGCATCAATGTTTGAAGACTGCCTAATACTGACCACGCTTGATCTTTCGGCTTTTGACACTTCGAACGTTGAGAACATGCATTCCATGTTTGAAGACTGCAGCAATTTGTCTTCGCTCGATGTGTCGACGTGGAACACGTCAAACGTGACAGAAATGTACAATATGTTTAAGAGTTGTAAAAGTTTGACTTCGCTGGATTTGAGCAATTTTGATACATCAAGTGTTACAATAATGTCGATGATGTTTTACGGTTGCTACGGATTGACCTCGATCAACGTGTCGTCATTCGATACGTCAAACGTTACAACAATGCCGATGATGTTTTCCAGATGTTTTGGCTTGACTACGCTGGATGTGTCGTCTTTTACTACTCCCAATGTTACTGATACAAGCGAAATGTTTGCATACTGCTCCGGACTTACCTCAATCGATATGTCCGGCATTGACATTTCACATCTAACCGAATATTACGCCGCGCTTATGTTTCTTAAATGTCAATCCTTGCAGACAGTAATAACGTCGACCGCTTTTCCGGAAGACTCATATTTTAACGAAGAATGGAGAGTGCTTCCCTCATAAGCTTTATGAAGATCATATGCAAGTGGTCGGGCAAGCAGCTGCGCCTCTATAAAATGCTGCAAAACAGGTCAGGCATAGCGATATAATAAGCGCATAGAAGCGGAGTGCTCTTCAGGACTCCGCTTCTATCCTCACCCCCGAAAGAGGAGGGCCTGTAGGCTGTTTGACTATACCCGCAAATTCCGGTGCATTCCGTACACCCGCCAAAGGAGCACCCAATGGAAAAACCACTTCTGATCGTTTTCGACGACAACGCCTTTACGCTCGAAAAGCGCTGAGGCGGGAAAGTCGGCGAGCGGTACAGAGATGGGTCAATTCAATCGCGGGTTATCCGGTCTCGAACAGCCACCTCTACGCCTCCGCCAAATACGGCACCTTCGAGGGCGACCGCAACGGCCGCCACTTCACCGACCTGACCCAAGAGACTTTCGAAAAACTCCGCGCTCCGTTCAATGAACGTACCATCGTTGAAACGATGATCACCGGCGACGTCCGGGAGGGAAGAGAATG
>JAAYIQ010000139.1 GCA_012523365.1 Clostridiaceae bacterium | reverse complement strand
GACGCATATGACGACGCCTTTTTTTCGAAAAACGCCCTGCTGATCGTCGTCGTACAGGAGCCGAGCGGCTCGAATCGCCATGAGTTTTTGGGCTTCGGCGAGAAGAACGAGATCCGGATCCGCCGGATCGTTCCGGAGGTCGGCACCACCGATATGGCGGACTGGCATATCCTGATCGAATTGCCTTTGCCCAGCCCGGTTCTTTTATCCGCATATTACCCATCCGTCGAGTGGATCGTCGGAGACGCGAAATAGCGGGAATTACCGAACTTGCGCTTTTCGAGAAATCGTTGACAAACTAACAGTTGTTAGGTATGCTCAAGAAGCCTAACAACTGTTAGATTGATTTTTGGGGGTGCCATGAGTCCGTCGGATAAGAATACGAAAGAAATCATTTTGGATACCGCGCTGGATTTGTTTCAGACGAACGGTTATTCGACAGTGTCCATTCGCGATATCTGCAAAATCGTCGGGATAAAAGAAAGTTCGGTGTATTACCACTTCAAAAATAAAGAAGACATTCTGAACACGATCCTCCTTCGAACCGGAGCGTGGGTGACAGAGAAGAAAAGCCGCTTCAGAGAGACCTTGGAAGCATCGGTCCGGGTGCCCCGCGAGGCGTTTATCGCCGTCGGCGTTTCCTATATCGAGAAGTGCCTCCTCGAAGAGAAAATTTTCAAGGTGATCCGGATGTTGACCATCGAAAAGCAACGCAACGAAGCCGCCGCGGATCTTTGCCACGAGCTGTTGTTTACCCTCCCGACGGAGCACCAGACCCAAGTTTTTTCCATCATGATGAAGAAGGGTTTTGTCCGGGAGGACAACCCGGAAGTTATCGCTTCCGAGTACCAGTCCTTGATTATTTTTGTATTCCAGAAGTACTTTTCGGGAAGTAAACCCATTTCGTCGGATGCCCGGTCATCGGCCGCGCAGGAATTGTCTTTGTTACTCAAGCGATTCTATGATCGCTATTTTCAATGAAAAGAAGGGCGAACCCATGAAAATCTATCGATCGCGAAAAGCGCAGGAAAGGATCCGTTCGACCTATGACTGTTTGCTCGACGAATGGGGCGTCGACATCACGCAAACGGATATCATGACGCAGTACGGCAGTACGCACATTAATGCATTCGGAGAAAAAAATGCGCCGCCGGTCCTTCTTTTCCATGGCGTGGGTGATGACTCCGCATTAATGTGGATCTTTAACGCCGCGGCGCTCGCGCCTCATTTTCGCTTATATGCGGTCGACACGATCGGGGGGCCCGGCAAAAGCGTGCCGAATGAGAACTATAATCGGTCATTCGACGATGCGGTGTGGATCGATGAAGTGCTGGACGGCCTCGGACTCGAAAAGGTGCATATCGCCGGGGTTTCACACGGAGGGTACATGGCGCAAGCCTATGCGATCGCCAGGCCTCAACGCGTCGGGAAAGTCGTTTCTATGGCGTCCGGCGTGCTTGACCGGGACAGTGAAAAACCGATGAAAACGATGCTGAAAATATTCATGCCGGAGGCCTTGATCCCGACCCGGCGCAACGCGAGAAAACTATTAACGAAATTATCGGGAAAGAACGTTGCGATACTAATAGATCACCCCCTGCTCGTCGAGCATTTTATATGTCTGATGAGAGGGTTCAACAACATGTCGATGAGTTTTCATAAAATCACCAACTTCACCGATGAGCAGATCGATTTTTTGCGGAGCAAAGTGCTTTATTTGATCGGAGAGGCGGATCCCTTCTCGATACACGGAGGGAAGTCCGCCCTCATCAAGCATCAAATGAACGCTCGCTTCTTCGACGACGTCGGACATGGGATCAACCATGAAATCGCGGATGAAATCAACGCGATACTTATCGGGCACTTCAGCGAGTAAGCTTTGCCCTTAGTCG
>JAAYIQ010000138.1 GCA_012523365.1 Clostridiaceae bacterium | reverse complement strand
GGAAAAAATCATTGATGCGAGAGAAGCGCGCCTTCTTTTCGGGACCGGATATGCCGCCAAGAGAAACGCCGCTCTCTATTTTGCAATAAAGAACAATATGGACTACCTTCTATTTTTGGATGATGACGAATATCCGGTCGCCGTTACAAAGTCCCGGGAGGATGTGATCTGGGGCGGTCAGCAAGTGTTATTGACTCACCTTAAAAATATCCGGCAGGCCGATATTACCCATGGACACCACTGCGGCTATATATCGCCCATCCCTTTTATAAATTTCAATGATGTTATGAAAGAAACGGACTTCCGCTTGTTTATCGAGGCGATCAGCAACGATATCGTCAACTGGGATTCCATTCGCTCGGTCATGCAAAACGGAGGGGTGACCTATGCCGACACCAAGGTGTTGACGAGCGATGTCGCCGAAGAAGTACCGGAAACAAACCACGCCAAATTTATTTCGGGCGGGAATTTGTGCATCAACTTAACCGCTCCGGACCGAACGATCCCTTTCTATAACCCTCCCGGCGCGCGCGGAGAAGATACCTTTTTAAGTACCTGCCTCAGTGACCGAAAAGTACTGCGCGTTCCGTGCTACGCTTTTCATGACGGTTTTTCCACCTATCGTCATTTGATGAACGGCGTGCTCCCGAATCGGTTGAACTATATCGAAGCGAATTCGGAGAAGATCGTCATGCGTTTCTATCACGCCTGCATCGGCTGGGTGCGGTATAAACCGCTTCTTCTATATATCACACAACGGGATCGGTATGATGAAAAAATCAGTGAAATGAAGGCGAATCTTACTGCCTCTCTTCCGAAAGTGTGTGATTTCTTTCAAAGCGCGGACTTTATGAATGTTCTTGGAGAACTGGAAAAATACGATCGAAACGTTGAAAAGCATTACCGGCAATTCATTGCTTCCCGGAATGCATGGACGAGGATCATCAAGTCTTTTGATAACAACAGATAAACGAAGTTCGTCTTTTCCTCGCAGAGTTCATTGACATTCGCCGTCCCGCTGTGCGATGATTTTCTGAGTTTATTTTCGGAGGGCAAAAGTGAAGCGCAAGAAGAAAAAGATCGTAATATTTCTTTCTCTGGTCGCGACCGTCGTGTTGGCGGTCGGCGGGTATTTATTGATCCACAGCCGGTATAACGGGATCTACACGGCGGACGGATACGGGCTTTGCCTGGTTGCAAAAAACGGATCGGTGAAGGTCTTTGAGATCACCGATGATTATTATTCCGCCGAGCCGGGCCTTGACGGATTCTTGTTGATCGATACGCTCTGGTCCGGGCTCGGAAAGATGAAGCTCGTTCAAACCGATGAAGGCCTTCAGATGATCGATGTCGGCGCGCAGGTGACCTATCATTTGCGAAGAAACGAATCGTCATTTTTCGAGGATCGGATAGAGGTCAAAGAGGGGATGCCGGTTGAAGCCTTTGCGATGTTTTATCAGATTTACGACGAGAACTACGCCTTCGAATCGCTCTACGGGGCGGACATTTCCGCGAAATACGAAGAATTGAGAAATCAGGTCACCGGGGATACGACGGACGCGGAGCTTTTCGAGAAGATGAAGGAGCTGGTCTCGGACCTCCGGGACGGGCATGTCGGCCTGGAGTGGAACGATCAGTTCTTTTGTGCGGCGGACTGCGAGCCGGAGTGGATTGTCGACGATGAGCAGTTGTCGCTTCTGTCGGAGGTCATCATCAACCGTTACGCGAGGGATTATAAGAAATTCGACGATTGTATGATTCGTTACGGAATGCTTTCCGATAATGCCGGGCTGATCATTATTCACGCGATGGGGACCGAATCGCTCAACAAGACAAAATCGACAAAGAAAGCGATGGATCAGATCATCACGGAGTTCAACGCAAAAGGTGTCAAATCCGTAGCGATCGAGCTTCGATTCAACGGCGGCGGTTTGGATGAGGCGTCTTTGCTTCTGGCCGGATATTTTACCGATACAAGCTATCCGGCGTACCGGAAACAGGCATATTATAAAGGAGAGTACAGTAGCATGCAGGAGATGTGCGTCGAGCCTTCGAATATTCGTTTCGACGGCGATGTGTACATCTTAACGAGTGGGTATACGATCAGCGCGGCGGAGACGTTTCTCTTGTCGATGCTCGCGAACCCGAACGAACGGGTCACGGTCGTCGGTGAGCGGACGGCGGGATTTTTCTCGGACGCGTTTGACCGAAGCATGCCCGGAGATTTTTACTACTCAATCTCGAACGAACGGTATTGGAGCGCGAACGGCGACGCGGTCGAAGGTCTAGGGATCGAGCCGGATATCCGGGTCGCGACATCCGTCGAGGCGGCACGGGAGGGCTTCGATCCGGTTCTGGATGCGGTATTGCGTCTGATCGAAGAGGGAGAATAATGAAAACGCTTCTGCGCGGGCTGGCGACCGGCATGTTTCTTCAAATGGCGGTCGGCCCCGTGTTTTTCTACATTTTGAGCATTACGCTCAACTCGGACATCGTCGCCGGAGTAAACGATGACATTCCGGACGCTCGACTGCCGTGCGGATTTCATGAAAAAGGATGATTAAAAATGCCGGATTTTCGTGTAAACTGATAAAGAAAGGTAGGTGGCGGCCATGACATTTGGAGAAACAATTAAAACTCGAAGGTTATCGATGAATATGTATCAGAAGCAGATTGCCGATCGGATGGGGATCACGTGCTCGGCGGTGCAAAACTGGGAGAAGGGGCTCTCGGTTCCGACGCCGGCTCATCTCGAGGAGTTGGCGACAATTCTCGGACTCGATCCGATCGAACTGGCACCGCTTTCCGAACAGGCGAAAAAGTTAAGCTTCGAACGAGCGGCAAAGCGGCTTTCCCGATCCGAGAAATACGCCCGCGCTTTTCAGAGCCCCGAAGCGGTAAGCCGTTCCAACACATCAAATTACGAGTCGCAGGTACGACCGGTCGGATTATCGGGATGGGTCAAATTTATCATCATGAGAATCCTGGGCAGATAATTCTTGAACTCAGTATTTGAGGCGTTTACGCGGATCGCGTTCTGATGATCGCGATGTTGTTTGCATATTGATATTGGGGAGCCGGCGGCTTTCAACCGGCGGGCACAACTTTGTCCGGGGAGGCAGATCAATGGAAACGATGACAGTCAAACAGGCGATCTTATCCCGCAATTCAGTGAGACGCTACACCGATCGGGAAATCTCACCCGAGATTCGGGAGGAGCTCTCCGCCGAGATATCTGCGTGTAACCGCGAAAGCGGCCTGAACATTCAGGTGCTTTTCGAGGAGCCGGAAGCATTCGGGTCGATCCTCACGCATTACGGGATGTTCTCGGGTGTCAGGAATTATTTCGCCATGGTCGGCAGTAAGAGTCCGGATCTGGACGAGCGGGTCGGTTATTACGGGGAACGAATTGTGCTGAAGGCACAGATGCTCGGGCTCAACACCTGCTGGGTGGCGAAGTCCTTCGGAAGGCGCAAGTGCAAAGCTTTTGTCGGAGAAGACGAAGTTTTAGTCTGCGCGATCGCGTTGGGCTACGGTCAATCGCGGGGGGCTCCGCGCAGAACACGGCCGATGGAATCGCTGTGTGAAGCGGATCCGGATATGCCGGATTGGTTTACATCGGGTATGAACGCCGCGATGCTGGCTCCGACCGCGATGAACCAACAGCGGTTTTTCCTGGAACGGCACGGTCGTGAGGTCATTGCCCGGCCGACCGGAGAGAACTACGCCAAGATTGACCTGGGGATCGTGAAATATCATTTCGAAATCGGTGCGGGGAAGGATAATTTTACCTGGGGCTAAAGTGCGGGTCACGGGGTCCGGATTGATGCTTAACCGCCTGTCTGTGCGGCTTAAGACAAGATAGTGCATGTCCCGATAAGGAGTTTTGTTGTGTTTGACGATATTTTCTATGCCGTATTGCAGGTGCTCTTGTTTTCGTTGATTCCGCTGATCGTTTGGGCGATCACCGCAAGAAATAAGGAGAATTTTTTTTCGTGGATCGGACTTCGAAAAATTCAAACGAAGGATCCGTTCAAATTTGCTCTGCTCTTTATCGTTTTATTCGGCGGTGTTTGCCTGATTTCTTTATGGGTTGTCCCGCTCATCATCGGCGGAGAGGAGACCGCTGCGTCGGGTTTCGCGGGCGGAGGTGTTTCCGTGATCCCGGGGATCCTGATCCACTCGGTCATACAGACCGGACTTTCGGAGGAAATCCTTTTTCGGGGATTCTTCGGAAAAAGGTTCGTTGCCCGTCTTGGATTTGCCGCGGGCAATTTGATTCAGGCGGGTCTTTTCGGGATCATGCACGGCGCGCTCTTTTTCATGATGATCGGATGGGAACGCGCGGCCGGACTGACACTGCTGACGGGCGGGATCGGTTGGATCCAAGGATACCTGAACGAGAAAAAAGCGGGCGGATCGATCTTGCCGAGTTGGATATTTCACGCGCTGACCAACATGATCGCCGGACTGGGCGAGGCATTTCTTTAGGTAAAGGATGGAGTAATGGAAGTAATTCGATATGAACGGGAACTCTATGAGCCGGTACGGGATTTCTGGATCCGGCGCGGGTTTACGGTTCGCGGTGAAGTCGGCCGATGCGACGCGGTCGCCGTCCGGGACGAGTTCATGATTGTCATTGAGCTCAAACGACACCTGTCCTTTGATCTTCTTGCTCAGGCGGTCGAGCGTCAGTCTTATTCTGATTACGTTTACCTTGCCGT
>JAAYIQ010000016.1 GCA_012523365.1 Clostridiaceae bacterium | reverse complement strand
TAAAAGACGGAGTGAAAAAAGGATCCCCGATCATCCGGCCCGGAGAATCAGTCGGGTCGGGTCCGGTCGAAGTGGCCGCAGGTGATGAAATGAAGAACGAGTTCATCGTTCATAGATGTCTTCTCCCGGAAACTTCCGGGAGTCGAATTACACCTCTTCGATCCCGTCGAGAAAACGGATGAACTCTTTGCGCGCGTCGGTAATCAGGACCGGATCCTGTGTGTCCATGACGGACTCGAACTCTCGAAGCGCGACCTCGATTTGCGTTCGCTTTGTACCTGTACTTTCCTCATAAAGTCGCTCGGCCTTCAGAAGACATAACTTGTTCTGCTCCTGGTCGCGGGGAAGGATTTTCAGATAAGAAAGCTCCTTCATTCGTTTTTCGATTTCGCTCTCCGTCATGTCGAGGTTCCGGTTGGTAAACATTTTCCGGTGCTTTTTTCCGGTCGGGACGACCGTGACTTCGACCTCAAGAATGGAGTTAATGTCATATGTATACGTGACATCGACGGCAACCTCGCCGGCTTTCGCGGCGGGGACGGGGATTACGAGTTCCCCGATGGAGAGGTTGTTTTTGGCGAATCGGCTTTCCCCCTGAAGGACATTGACGCGGATAATCGTCTGATCGTCGTGAACGGTGTAAAGGCGCTCGGTACGGGAGGCCGGGATGACGGTGTTCCGCTCGATGATCGGGCAGAATAAGCCGTCTTCGATGATTTTGTCCCGCTTATTGACCACTTCGGTCCCGAGAGTAAAGGAGCAAACGTCTGTCAGGATGATTTCTTTGATCGCCTCATTTCTTTCTTTCATGGCGCCTTGGATGGCGGCGCCGAGCGCGACCGCCTCATCCGGGTTGATGCTGGTATTGGGAAATTGATTGAAGGTCTTGCTGACGAATGATCGGATCATCGGGAGTTTGGTTGCGCCGCCGACGAGAATGACCATATTGATATCGGGGAGCTTAATCTTTGCGTCCGCAAGGCTCTTGCGGATCGGTACACGGATCATTTCAAGCAAATCTTCGCATTCTTTCTCATATGTCGAAAGGGTAGGCGTGTAAGTCATTTTTTCGCCGTTGATCGTGCAGGTCATTTCGTACGTGCGGCCGGCGGCAAGCGCGATCTTTGCGAGCTCCGCCTGTTTGTGCAGAAGACCGGCAGTCCTGGCGTCCAGGTCGAATCGATTGACGTGGTTGTTTTCGCAGAAAAGTTTGTCGAGAACGCTTGTGAAGTTCTCTCCGCCGAGATAGTTGTCCCCGGAAACGGCACGGACTTCAAGGATGTTGTGGTAGAGCTCGATGATCGAGATGTCGAATGTACCGCCGCCGAGATCAAAGACAAGAAATTTGGTATTTTCGTTCATGTGATAGAGGCCGTACGCGATCGCCGCGGCGGTCGGCTCGCTGATGATCCGGTTGACGACAAGGCCCGCGAGTTCCCCTGCGCGTTTTGTCGCCTTTCTGCGGGCATCGTTGAAGTACGCGGGCACACTGATGATCGCCTCCTTGACGGGCTCTCCGAAGAAAGCTTCCGCGTCTTCCTTCAGGGATCGAAGGACGAAGGAGGACAATTCTTCCGAAGTATATTCCTTGTCGCCCAACTTATGCTTTTTATCGCTTCCCATATCCCGCTTAAAGACCGAGCAGGAACTGTCGGGATGAAGAAGCATACGCTCTCCGGCCGTCTCGCCGACGTATAAATGTCCTTGATCGTCGATACTGACGATTGATGGCGTGAATCGATTGCCAAGGCGATTCGGGATAATTTCCGGACCGTTTTTCCCGAAAAAAGCGATTAAACTGTTGGTGGTTCCGAGGTCGATTCCGACGATCATGTTGTCCCTCTGTTGTTCTTTAATATTTTCTTCCGCAATCTCTTATTGTAGGGGATAAACCGCTCGCATTGATAGCCCTCTTTGATTACTTCGTCGTAAAGAGCGGCCGCTTCTTCCGGTCGACTCTCCGCTTCCAGAAGCATAGCCTGTCCGACCAGCGATTCGACACACCGGTTATAATGGCAGTTCACACAATTCTTTCCGGTATTCATTCGCTCGAAAAGTTGCCGCGC
>JAAYIQ010000137.1 GCA_012523365.1 Clostridiaceae bacterium | reverse complement strand
TTGTACGCGGGGATTCCCATGTTGAATGAGCAAGCCTTGCAGACACAATCGATCAGATTCTTCTGCTCCGGCCGTGCGAAAAGCACATCGGATTCCCGTTAAAAGCAAAAATCGCAAATTTCCCCATTTATCCCGATAATCGAAAAACGGCGCCCCGTTTCCGGTTACGCCGCTTGCTCCTGATTATCATCGAAAACTATTCCGGTTTCACTTTCCGGATCGATCCGTCTTCGTTGTAGAAAAGCTCCGCGTACTTGACACAGCGCTGTGCATCAATACCCGATAAGGATGCGTCATGATAGAAGAGATACCACTTCCCGTTGAATTCGACGATGGAGTGATGCGTCGTCCACCCTTGCACGGGGTCCAGGATCTGTCCGCCGAAAACAAAAGGTCCCATCGGACTCTCTCCGACGGCATACACTAAGCGATGTGTCGTTCCGGTCGAATATGAAAGATAGTACTTACCCATATACTTATGCATCCACGGTCCTTCAAAGAACCTTCGGTCCTCGTCACCGGCCACGATCGGTTCTCCATTCTCGTCCAGGATCTGAACCTGCGCCGGCTTCATCTCAAAGGCCAGGAGATCCGGGGTCATCTTCGCGCAGATCGCGCCGATCGCCGGCTCATCCGCACCCGGGCCTACTCCGTCGGCGTTATATTCTCCGGTCGCCCATTTCTCGAGTCGACCGCCCCAGAGACCGCCCCAATACATATACGCCTGCCCGTCGTCGTCGATAAAGACCGCCGGGTCGATGCTGAAGCTTCCCTCAATGAAATCTTTCTCGGCCGTAAACGGTCCCTCCGGCTTGTCGCTCGTCGCAACACCGATCCGAAAGTGCCCCTCGTAATCTTTCGCGGGAAAGAACAGGTAATACTTGCCGTTCTTATACGCGGCATCCGGAGCCCACATCTGCTTCTCGGCCCACGGGACATCCTCGACCGACAGAGCGACGCCGTGATCGATCACTTCGGAATCAAAATCCTTAAGCGACAGGACATGGTAATCCTTCATCTGATACTGCTCGCCGTCGTCGTCCGGCGGGAAATACTCGTCCCGATCGTGCGACGGATAAACATAAATCTTACCGTTGAAAACATGAGCGGAAGGGTCTGCGGTAAATATATTCGTAACAAGCGGCTGATACGGCGCGATGGCAGGGGTTTCCCCGGCTCCTTCGGAACTTCTTGATTTGCATGGCGTCATCGATTCATCCTCTTTTCTTATATTGTCGAGCATTTCCAATATGCTCGTAAGCGCGTCTGCGCAACGTCATTATATCATCGACAGCCTCAGTTATGCGATAGTCAACCGCTCAAAAAACGATCCGTTGCCGTATCCCGGCGACTCCTAAGGCCTTTATAAGCGAGTGATTCCGGCGAAAGTGATTCAGTTTTTCTATGATACGTACGCGCCCGTTTCCAGGATGTCGGCGATCCTCTCGCACGCATGACCGTCTCCGTAAGGATTGGCCGCGCGGCTCATCGCAGCATATGCGGACGCATCGGTCAGGAGCGTCCTGCAACTTTCGTAAATCAGTTCCTCCGAGGTCCCGACCAGTTTCAATGTCCCCGCGGCGATCCCTTCCGGCCGCTCGGTCGTGTCCCGCATCACCAGTACCGGCTTTCCGAGCGACGGAGCCTCTTCCTGAATTCCGCCGCTGTCGGTCAGGATCATATGGCTTCCGGCCATGAAGTTGTGAAAATCCAGGACATCCAAAGGGTCGATCAGCCGGATGCGATCACACTCGGACAACTCCTCATCCGCCGCCTGCCTCACGACCGGATTCAGATGCACCGGATAAATCGCCTTCACATCGGGGAATTCCTCGATGATCCGACGGATCGCCCGGAACATCCGGTGCATCGGCTCGCCGAGATTCTCCCGGCGATGCGCGGTGATTAAAAGGAGTCGGCTTCCTTTTGCCCAATCCATATCGGGATGGCCGTAATCCTTTCGCACCGTCGTACGAAGAGCGTCGATCGCGGTGTTTCCGGTCACAAAAATCGTCTCATCCTTCTTGCCCTCCTTTAGGAGGTTCTCTCTCGCTTTTGCCGTCGGGGCAAAATGCAGACGGGTAACGATCCCGACCGCTTGTCGGTTAAACTCCTCGGGGTACGGCGAATCAATGTTATAGGTTCTCAGGCCCGCCTCTACATGTCCGACGGGAACTTGCATATAGAACCCGGTCAGCGCCGAAGCGAAGCTGGTCGTCGTGTCCCCGTGGACGAGCATGATATCCGGGCGCTCTTTCTCGATCACCTCGCGAAGGCGGCTCAGGATCAGGTTCGTGATATCGAAAAGCGTTTGCTTCTCCTTCATGATCGAGAGATCATAATCCGGAACGACGTTGAAAACCCGGAGCACCTGATCGAGCATTTTGCGGTGCTGGCCGCTGACACAGACCACGGTTTGTATCCCGGACCGCGATTTGAGTTCATTGACCAGCGGACACATCTTGATGGCCTCCGGCCGGGTTCCGAAAATGATCAGTACTTTTTTCATGCATATTCCTCACTTTTCATCTACGCAAAATAATAACACAGATAGACTCCTTTCGCTTCAACACACAAACACAAGATACTTGTTATGATCGGACTTGTAATCAAGGTGTCTTTGAAAAAAAACAATCGGGCAGAAATGTATATAGTAAAATTTAGAAAGGGGAATGGGCTATCTTAATCACTGAAACCGATAGCCGCGACAACCGCGGAGGGTGCACTTGGGAGTTTCCGGGTACAAATACACTTTCAGACTAAATGCCTCACACTCCAATGT
>JAAYIQ010000136.1 GCA_012523365.1 Clostridiaceae bacterium | reverse complement strand
ACCTTAAATTCCACCTTGACCTTTCCGTCCTCGTCCGCTCCGCCTAAATTGGATTTATCCGCCAAGAAAGAAGGAACGTCATTCCAAATCGCATCAATCTTCGTGCCGGTCATATTCGGTTTGCCGTAACTCGCGACCGCACAATCCGGCATCTCGTCGAAAGACAGTGTCCCCATGTTTCGGGTTTTCTCGGTGTTCACTTTATCGTTCCAAGCGGCAGGAGCACCGTTATCCAGTACCAAAACATCAAAGGGATTCTTTTTATCGTTCTTACCTTCTCTGTCTATGACAATATTCGCGATGTAACCGTTATCCGTCTCGGTCGCTTCACTTCTCTTCACGGTATAAACATCATCAGCGAAAAACACAGTTACGTTGTCGGAATCGTCCTTCGTAGCGTCCTTCACAATAACTCTGACATATATTTTGTCATCGTCGTAGAGTGAACTGAATGAATTGTTTCCAAACGCATATGCTGTCGCGCGTCCAAAATCAACATCCGAAGGAGTTCGTGGTCCGTAAGATTTAGCGGACAATGTCTCCGGAGGAAGCTTCGACGGATCCGTCAATGCCCAAAACGCGAGTTTCGGCTGCATATCAGTATCGAAAAGCATCGGATACTTATCCGCTTTCCAACTCGTACCATCCGAGATTCCCCAGATGATCACCGCATCCACATGATCAGAGTATTCACTGAACAGGGACATCAGGCTGGCATAACGCTTAGCTTGCTTCATCATTTCTTCATCGCTGTTGTTCAGTGCTTCAATGTCAAGCTCCGTTATCCGAATTGAAAGACCCAGATCAATAAACTTATTCATCGCATTTTGAATTTGATCCACGGCAGGACTTGACATCTGATAATGGGCCTGAAGCCCTACCGCATCGATGAGATCCTTCTCATCCAACGCGGCAACCAACTCGACGATGCCGCTCAATTTCGGCTCGTACGGGACACTATAATCGTTATAAACAAGTTTGACTCCGTCGGGAGCGTATTTTCTGGCATACGCAAACGCCTTCTCAACATACTCAGGACCTACGGTATCCATCCAAAAGCTTCCGTTCTCGGGATCATCTACCCTGGACGTCCGTAATTTTCCGGTGCTGTCGGATACAGCTTCATTAACAACATCCCATGATGTCACAACTCCGGGGTAGTCTTTGTATACTGCGTCGAAAACGGCTGATATATAATTTTCCATTCTCAGCAACATCGTTTCCTTGTCCGCGAACTCTCCGTTGAGGTCGTAGCCTTTACGGAAAAATGCTTCCGGGGTTTGCTGATGCCAAAGCAGAACGTGTCCGTTCAAAACAAAACCGTTTTCCTTTGCAAAGTCAAGAAGCGGCCTGGCTTTATCGATATTGACAGCGGGGTGTGTCTCATCACCGGCATCGGCGCGAGCCTTAGATTCCACCAGATCCAGAACATTCTCGGGCTTCAATTCGTTCTCATGGGTAAATGTATTGTATTGATTTTTCAGAAATTCAAGCAATTTTGTATCAGCGAAAGCGGATAACGGCAATGCGCAACCGACCGGGAAATCGTCCTTATAGACATCCTTCAAGCTCGGCAGATCTGTACCCAATTCGACAGAAGCTTTATCCACAATATGAACGCTGTCGATATAAAAAGTCATTGCGGGAGCATTCAGAGTTTCCACATAAATAACTGTTTTCTCCGCGTTTTCTCCCGCACGGAATGTTCCGGTTAATTTGGTCCATGTACCGCTTGGAACATCGGTCCGATGAACGTTCTGATAACCGGGTGTTCCATTGATCGTCACTTCTGCGGACAGGATCATGGTCTTATCGGAACCTGATTCCTGATAAACCCATAAAGTCAGCTCATAAGTTGATCCTCCGACAAAAGGATACTCACACCCGGGTCCGTTCCAATCCGAGGTACGACCCTCCGTAAACAGACTGTAAGTGCCCTCATGAGCCACCTTGTCCGATTTGGAAACGACAACAGTTCCCTCTCCGCGTCCGATCCATCCTACAAGGTCATCTTCATTCTCAAAACTGTTATCGCCCAGTTTACCAACTCCTCCGACGGGAGCAGTTGTTTGTGTTGGCTGTGTCGTCTGTGCCGGGTCAGTTTTTCCGGCATCTTGTTTGCATGCCGTGCCTCCGAGGATGAGCGAAAAAGTCATCAGAACGGCAATCATGCTCAACAGAATTCTCTTTTTCATTTTAAACTCCTTTACTTGCGAACAAATTTCTACAGAACAACAATCGTAAACGAAACGATTAATTTCCCCTTACAGCAAGAAGGAGAAGTATTTATCTTCTCCCTCCGACTTACTGATGTTGTCGACATGAGTACTGTTATTCTTTGAGAGCGCCAAGCGTTAAGCCTCCGACGATCTGTTTGGACATCGCAGCATAAATCAAAACAACAGGCAAGATGGAAAGAATAATACCGGCATAAACCGCACCGAAGTCGGTCCGATACTGGTCTCCGTTTAATTGCGCCACAAGTAGGGGAACGGTCAATTTCTTGGGATCACTGATAATCATCTGCGGAAGGAAGAAAGAGTTCCAACTGGCAACCAGCGCAAATATTCCCATAGTGAAAATACCGGGTTTGGCCATGGGCAACATGATTCTGTGAAATATTCCAAACTCACCGCAACCGTCGATGCGAGCCGAAAGAATCAAGTCTTTAACCAAAGCGGTTTTTAGATACTGACCGAAGAAGAAAACTGTAGCAGGAGAAGCAACGGCCGGAAGGATAAGCGGATAAAATGTATCCATCATACCCAATCGATCAATCATCTGCACATAGCCGATAACCGAAACAGACGCCGGAATCAAAACCAGAATATAGATGAATCTTCGAAATAATTCCTTAATCTTAAATTCGTATACTTCAATTGCATATGCTGTCAACAAAGAAAAGTATACAGACAAAAATGTGGCAGAAACAGTAACAATTAGGCTGTTAATATAACCTTTTTCAATCTTGACGTCTTTTGCTCGGAGTGTCGCCAAGTTCTTTAACAAATTAGTTCCCGGTAATAAGGACAATTTGGCAACGATATCGTTCGATTCGCGAGTCGCATTGACCACAACCAACCACACAGGAAGCACTGCCAGTATAGACAGGAAAACAATGATGGTGTAGATAAAGAAACGAGCGACTCCGACTCTGAAATGGCTTGACTTTGAGAGATTTATTCTGGTAGCCATCAAACAACCCCTCCTCTTCTGCTCATCATAAGCTTTCTTTCTTTACGGGCAATTCTGGCAGCCTTACGCTCAGCAATGCTATCGTTGTCCCGGAGTACCCTGAAAATCAGCAGAGATGCAATAGATGAGATGAAAAGAATAATTACGCCGATAGTAGCAGCCTTCCCGAGAACCATACCCTTCTTATACAAGTTGTTCATCCGAATAAAAAGAGTTAGAGTCTCGTTCTTAATACCGCCGTTCGGACTGAATAAGTAGGGTATATCAAACATTTGCATACCGCCGACGAGCGAAGTTACCAATGTATAAACAAGAATCGGCCTTAACGACGGTAGGGTAATATATCTAAACATTTTCCAACCGTTGGCGCCGTCAATATTTGCTGATTCATAAAGGGATGCGGATATGGACGACATTCCCGCGACGAGGATGACGATTGTGTTTCCGTACCACATCCACCATTGAATAAAGGAAACAAGGAGAGGCGTGAAACTGGTGTCAAGCATGAAGTCTTTCGCCTCAGTGAGAATCCCGAGTGTACCGACCAACAACTGGTTGGCGGGTGCTATTTTATTCTGAAAAAATTTCCAGAAAATAACACCGACGGTAGCAGGCATCAGCATGTTGGGAAGATAGAGTAAGGATCTCCAGAGCCCTACCAACTTGAGCTTCAGAAAAGAACTGTTAAACCATACGCTGAGAATCATTGCTATGGTTATTTGGGGGATAAAGTTAATCAACCAGATCTTCCATGTAGTTGCTATTGCCTTAAGGTCGGTGTTGTATTCATCATAATTAAAAATCGTCTTGACCCATGTAAGAAAACCAGGTGCGGCTCCGTTCTTATCAATCGCTTTGTCATATGCCTTCGAGAGACTTTTGCCAATATCCGAAAAATACTTGACATAATTATCAAACCCGATAAATTTACCATCGTTCGGAGCTGACGTCAGCGTATCAGTAAATGAGAGCCGAAACGTATTATAGACCGGATACAAAGAGAATATTAAGAAAAAAATAATGAAGGGGGCAATCATTATGTAAGCAATATAACCCTTCTCCAAACTGAATTTAGGACGCCCCAAACCCGGAAGAAATCCGGACCTAGTACCACTATTCGATCTTTTTGCTGACTTGCCGGCACGCATAAGCAGTCCTCCATGTTAACTATTGTTCGAGTAGCAACCGCCTGCGCCCATAATCGGGCGCAGGCATTGCCACTTCAATCAGAATTAATTTACGTCTGTTCGAATTCAGTCAATTAATCAACTGTAATCAGAGGCAGGGCTTCAGCAATCTTGGTCTTGAAATCATCATAGACCTCATCGATCGAGTCATAGTCATCCGACATAGCATAAGCTCTGAGGTATGTAACAAAGTTATCTTCGATCTTCTGGTCATAGCCGGTCATCAGGTCGGTCTTAACAGAATCGGAAACACTGTCAAACAACTCATAGTTGTTCTGTCCGCCGAGAACCGGTGTTTGGATGGTAGGAAGAAGCTTGTTGATAACAACCTTGGAGCTGACGAAGTCACCAGCGCCTTGGCTTAATGCCGTTACGGTACCGTCGTCATTCGTGACTTTCTCACCGGTCAATACCGGATCGATAGCGTAGAGATAATCCCACGTGTAAACACCGGTCGCCCAGTTCGTGAGGTTCTCTTCGTCCAAGCAAACGAATTGTACGAAAGCCTTGGCGTTCTCAACGTTCTTCGCGTTCTTCATAACGCCAGCCCACGTTCCGCCCCACTGCCATGACACAGGACCCTTGCAGATTGCGTAGTCGCCGCTGTTGGCTCCGGCGAAGGTCGCCAGCAAGTAGGTAACACCCCAAGTAGGCATGAAGTAGGAGAAGACTTCCATCTCAGTTCCGTCAGCGGTCTTGAGCGGGCCACCCATCGAGGGCTGCCAGCCTTCTTCCCACTGGTTCACGCCTGCAGTGTAATCGTTGTCAGCAAAGTACTTTGCCATCTCAAGAAGCTCATCGAGCATGGGATCAATGGTAAGTTTGCCGTCAACAACCCATCCCTGAGAACGGTTTGCATAGTAGGGACGTGTCAGTTCATCAACGCCGGAGAGCATCTTGATTCTGCCGTTGGACTCGGTCTTAAGCTTTTCAGCTGTTTCCTTGAACTTGTCCCAGTCAGAAACAAATTTCTGAACTTCGGCAGGATCGTCAGATCCGAGATACTTCTCCGCAATACTGCGACGATAGAAGAAAGCACCGGGCGTATACTGATAAGAGAACGCACGAATCTCTCCGTTCGAGGCAGTTCCGACTTTGATGGAGTTCTCATAGGTCTGCATTTCATTGGCGTTCGCCATCAAATCAGAGATGTCCATCAGGAAGTTGTCCTGCTCAACAAACTCTTTTACAAATGCGGCCTCAAGAGCAATAACATCCGGGCAAGCATCGGTATTGGCAACCGCTTGGGCCTTCTCTTGGAAAAGACCGTCATTGGTTCCGACCATTTCGTAGTTAACGTTAATATCGGGATATCTTGCCTCAAAGGCAATGGTCATGACCTTCAACTCATTGGTGAAGGACAGGACGTTCAGTTCACCCGAAAGAGTGGCCGGGGTAGTAACAACATCGCCAAGGGTCGTTGTTGCCGTGGCTTTT
>JAAYIQ010000135.1 GCA_012523365.1 Clostridiaceae bacterium | reverse complement strand
TATGGAATCCATGGGATATTTGGGCTTTATTTGGGGCTTGATCGCCTTCACCTGGTGCATCAACCTGACCGCGCAAATCCGGGAACTGAAACGCACAATTCAGGAAGCCGGCATCGGCCACACGGAAAAGGCTTCGCTTCGCGAGATCCTCGAAAAAAGCATCGGTCGAACCGCTGACTTAAAACTCGAAAGCAGCGGCTACACTATGACCACAACATTATCGAATTGCCTGATCCGGGAAGTCGACGAAGAGTGGGCGCTGGTCCTTACCGGCAAGAAACAGAAAGAGAAAGAGAAGCTCGTCCGTATTCAAAGCATCCGGGGCGTCAATTTGAAGGGATGAGGGTTGAGAGCACGAAGCGGCGGGCTGAAGCAGACCGTCTCCGGAGTCGTATTCATCACAATTGCCCTTTTTATTAAGATGTTCCTGATCCCGAAACTCAGTTCACTTTAGCGCGCTTACGTGTTCGGATCGATCCCTTTTGGTTGTTGGATATCGTAAGCGATGGCGGTAAGTACCGCAATAATTAGAATCAGATCGGAAATCGGACCCAAATTTAATAACATCTTGTAGGTTGTGTCCGCGCTAAAAAACCAAAGCAGCGGAGTTCCGCAGATCGCCACAACGATAGAAGTCAAAAAGAAGATGAGATAGACAATCAGCGTCCACGGCCACAGCCGGGCCAGGATACCGCCAAGGCTTTTCGGAAGATGAGAACGCCACCACGTCAACGGCTTCCTGATCCCGAGAGCGATCAGACCGGCAACAATGCCCAGGAACGCGGAGCCGAAGCCACCGCCAACCAACAGAAGGACGATCGATAGCCCGAAGAGAACTCGCGCGCCATATTTTCGATCAAGAAACGCAGAGGACCAAATGACGACGCACAGGCCGACAATCATCGCACAGATTCCTGTAATCAAGAAGTTCGGGATCACAGTTATTGCATGCAGAGCCGCTTCCGGCCATAATTGCTGGGCCGGACCGATGGGGTTGATGACAAAGCCGTCCGGCTTAACGTTTCCCTGGAGGATCGAAAATAACCCGTGAACCATACCGGCAAGTCCAGCACCGATGGTCCCCACGCTGACGGCCAGAACCTGAATCGCACCACGTGCCTTTTTCTCACTCGCTTGGATCCCTCCGAGCTCATCGTCCTGTCTTTTCTCCGTAATCATCCTATTTCCTCCGCCAAGCCTCTCACCCGATCCTATACAGCCGTCCGCCGTCCGTGACCGAGTAGAGCGCACCGTCCGATCCCTCACAAACATCCCGGAATCGCTGACCTTCATTGATCAACAGCCACTCTTCCGCCACGACGCGACCGTCCGAGAGCACCAGTCGGGAAATGTGTTGGCTCGCCAGGCCGCCGATGAAAAGATTGCCCTGCCATTCCGCGATCACGCCGGATGTGTAGAACGTCATGCCGGCGGGTGCCAACACGGGATCCCAGTAGTACGCCGGTTGCTCCATCCCGTCCATTACCGTCAAACCGTCGGGAATGGGATCGCCGGAATATTCAATACCGTAACTGATCACCGGCCAGCCGTAATTACCGCCCGGTCGGATAATATTGAGCTCGTCGCCGCCGCGCGGCCCCATCTCGGCGATGAAAATTTCTCCGGTCTCCGGCTGGATCGCCAGTCCTTGAATATTCCGATGCCCGTACGAATAGATCTCCGGTAGCGCTTCGGGATCGTCGAGAAACGGATTCCCGGGCACAGGATCGCCGTCGGGCGTAATATGTACGACCTTACCGTAGCCGTTATCGAGGAATTGCGCCTTCGGGCGCGTCGCCAAGCTCGACCGTTCGCCGGTCGTCACGAAAAGGTTCCCCTACACGTCAAATTCCGGGCGACTGCCGAAATGAGCGCTGTTATCATAATACGGAATCGCGCGCCAGACGATCTCAAAATTCTCGACAATCGTCTCGTCGTCGGACAAACGTCCCCGGCCGACGGCAGTAAGAGAACCCTGATCGGTCGCCTCGGCGAGTGTAAAATACAGCATCCGACTGCTCGAAAAGTCCGGCGCGGGTGCGATGTCGAGCAGGCCGCCCTGACTCCGGTCGTCCACCTCCGGGAAACCTCCGATCGGCGCGCTGAGTTGTCCGTCCGACGTCATAATACGGAGGGTACCGCCCTTTTCGGTGATCACGAACCGGCCGTCCGGCAAAACATCGATCGCCCACGGTCGGACCAGTTTATCGGTCATGATCGTGACCGAATACTCCGCTTGGGTAATCACGCCCGGTGCGCGCGTCTGATCGGCGGAAACCGGTTTATACTTCGTGTTCGGCGGTGCCGTCTCAAACGGCTCCGTCAAAACCAACGGGATCGGCGTCGGTGTCGGAGGAGCCGCCGTCGACTCCTCCGACTGCGTATCGGTCAAGGTCGGTACCGCAGTCAACAATGTCGTCGATCCTTCGCTTGTCGATTCCGTCATCTCCGAAGCGGAGGGCGAGGCGTCGCAAGCGGCCGGTATCAGCAAAAGCAGTACGATACTCAATGTGAGACATAGTAATTTACTCGACTTGTTCAATAAGTTTTTCATAAAAGATCACCTCCGAATCACACATCGCGATCATAACACGAGGGCCTGGAAGGATAGGACGGACACCAAGCCCACAACAAAGGATACCCCGTTTGCGACAAACGCGTATACGACAGCCAGCACACGCGAAACGGGCTTTTTCGAGAAGCGCTTAAGGAGTAATACATACAGCACGGCTTCAACAAATAAGACAATAAACTCAATAAGAAAATACATGACTGTAGAGGCAACGATCCCCTCCGTGAATCGAAAATAAAGAAAGACGACGTTCATCAGGATCTGGGTGATCAGATTGACCGTCCCGATGAACTTCAACTGGCTTTTCTCTCGAAAACCGAATCCCAGAGCGATCAGCAATTCGATCCCAAGCGTCAGAACGATGCGGACGGCAACGTCCAGAACCCACATCACGTTGATCTCCTTGTCCGGTACAGCTCGGATGATGGTCGTCGTTCCGGGCGTCTGATAATCCACCCCTTCGAGATCGATCATGAAAATGCTGTCAAACGCGTATCTTTCCTCGATTTGACTGATCACAAATGAGTCGTATTCCGGAAAATACAGTAGTACCTTGAACGAATCGGGAGGATAATAACCCCATGTAAAGGTATCGTTCCCCTTTAACTCCCAATGTTGCTGAAGATAGTAGTAGCCGTCGGGATCTTCGAACTCAACAAAGGTGAGCCATATGCCACCGTTATTTAAGTCAAACCCCTCGCTGTCTATATCTTCCCAGTTATATTTCAGTCTCGGATCTCCCGTAAAAACTTCATAAAACGCTTGATGCGGCAGATCGGAAAGAAGCGTCCCGTAGTAAACCGTGTCGTCGGGAACGCCTTTGACCGACACAAGCGTGTACTCTTTGGGCCCCACATCGGCCGACACGGGAAACGCGACGGAGATAAGCGTCGCCAGCACGAAAAACAATGCGATCGCCAAACGGGTCGATCGGGCTTTGATTCGAAGCGGCGACTTGGGATTCATTGAGAAGCCCTCCCGATAAAGATTACTAAATTAATTATAACATTTTTGTTTCTCCTTGTTGCTCTCCCACGCTTTTACCTTGTTGCTCCCCCGTGTATTTGTTCCGCCTTGTTGCCCTCCGGTGCAATTCACCACGAGATTTGTACCGTTCGCTACGGCTTGCTGATTTTCGAGAATTATCCGTGATAAAAAAGGATCAACCGCACATTTGAAAAATTACGCCAGAGGAAAGGAAACATACCATGCACATCAAAAAACTATCCGCTATGTTGATCGTCATCGTTCTGCTGTTATCCGGTTGTGTCGCCGTGGTGCCCGAGAGTACCGGGACGACCCCGGAAAGCGTCGCGCCGATCACTTCGATCCGGGCGCAGGACGACTATTACGGGTACGTCAATCTGGAGGCCATTCAAAACACCAACCTGGAATACGGAGAGACTTCGGCCGGAGCTTTCGCAGATATTGACATTATTCAGCAACTGTCCGATCCCTCCAAAAGAACGGAAGGTATAACGTGAGCGAGCCGGTTGAAATCCTCCTCATTTTTTTCGTTAACTTCGCGGATTTGATCGCGATGTCCGTCTCGTCGATTCTTTTTGTAAATAATGTCCTCCACTGGAAAATTCGAAAAATCCGACGCCGAGATCAGAAAAATCCGCCACGACATGAAAAACAACTTAACCGTGCTGTCTCTCCTCCTTGAAAACGGCGACCACGACCGCATGAGAACGTACCTTGCGGAACTCGACTCATCCGTACAATCCGCGGACACGGGGATCCGAAACGGTAACTCAATCGCCGACGCGATCCTTTACGACAAGAAGCGCAAGGCGGAAGAAGCCGGCTGTACCTTTTCGATCGACGGCGCATTCACGTACGTCGGCATGAGCGCGATTGACACCTGCGCGATCCTCGGAAACCTCCTCGACAACGCCCTCGAAGCCGCATCCCAAATGCCGCCCGAAAAGCGCCATATCGCCGTTTGCTTCTCCCGTACCGACAATTATTTTTTCATCAGCCAAACCAATCCCAGCCGGAAAATCCTGATCTCCGACAACAATATCATCTCCACGTCAAAGAGCGACAAGAAAAACCACGGCTTCGGTCTTCTCAATCTTAAGGAAGCCGTCGCCCGCTATAGCGGCGAAACGAAAATCACCTGCGAACCTTCTGATAACGATCTCTATG
>JAAYIQ010000134.1 GCA_012523365.1 Clostridiaceae bacterium | reverse complement strand
TGTCCGGCTCGAAATCATAGTGGACCAAGCCATATGTTGCGTTGCTTTTCGAGAGGAAGGACAGGTCGGTGCGCAGTGTGTTCAGCTCCGTAAGTACCGATGCGGGTGCGCGGTATTCCTCCAGTATGCTCCCGATCCAATGGAGCGCGTCTTCGTGACTCCATTTAGCGACCCGCGGGACAAATCGGGAAGAGAGCTCACGGAGTTTGCCGAGCGCTTTTCCGTACGCGAAAAGGATGTCTTCCGAGTAATCGGATTTGTCAATCCGTACACCGCTGACGCCCCGGAACGCAGTCGCGAAATAATCCCCCCAAGCCGTTTCCAATGTGAGGAGATGCTCGCCCGACAAAGAGAGGAGCGGCTCGGCCGCGGGGTAGCCGTTCTCGCGGAGATACAGAATGAACTCAATCTCGCCGGCGATATTGTCCCGGAGTTTCTCGTCTGTCGGCGCGAGACGCAGGAAACAGATCGCTCCGTCCCAATAAAAAGGATAGATCGCGTTGCCGGAGATCCGGAACCGGGCGAGCACCTCATCGAGATTTTCCTTGTCGTGCGCCCAGCTCGTCAGCGCTTCCTTGGCCAAGTCGAAGTTAGGGTACAGGTGCTTCAGTTTTAACATCGTGTTATTCCTTTCGAATTAAAAAGTGCACTTCCGGAGTCGCGGAAGCGCACGTTTTATCGTCTTGTGATCAACACGAGTGCCGTTCAGATGCTGATCAGGCGAGCGACAGTCCTTCCGTTTACCGCAAAAATTTGCTTGTTCATATACATGCTCACCTGCCTTTCGTTTGCTCTGAGTATAGGGAATGAAATACGGCGCGTCAAGGTAACAATTTTCGTTTCGTTTCACATCCGGTTGACATGTGGGAAGAGCGGAGTATAATAACATATGAACGAGTGAACATATATACATATGAAAGATAAAGACAGGGAGAGCGATATGAATGAGAAAACGGAATCGGAGTGTTGCGGAGTTAACGTCATCCATGAAGAAATTGTCCGGTCGGTTGCCTGCAAACTCCCGGAGGAAGCAAAAGTCGAGGAACTTTCGCACCTTTTTAAGATGCTCGGTGATCCCACCCGTATCAAGATCCTTTTCGCTCTTAATGCGGCTGAACTTTGTGTATGCGATATATCGGCACTCCTTTCGATGTCGCAATCCGCGATTTCTCATCAGCTTCGATTTCTGAAGCAAGCGCGGCTGGTCAAAGCCAGGCGGGAAGGGAAGATGATTTTCTATTCACCGAGCGACACCCACGTCAAAGAGATCCTCGAGCAGAGCATAACCCACATTTTCGAGGATGCGGAAGAATAAAGAGGCAGAATATGGACAATCGAAAGAGTGAAAAATTTATAATCGAAGGCCTGAATTGCGCGACGTGCGCAGTGAAAATCGAGGAGGAGCTCCGTGCTCTGCCGCAGGTGAAGGAGTTGACACTGGACTTTGCGACAAGATCACTTCGTCTCCGTCTTCATGAAGGCCACGATTTGGCGACGGTGATGGAAGAAGCCGGGTCGATCGCATCACGGATAGAGCCGGGTTCGTTTTTTGTTACCGAAGCTGAGGCGGTCTCCGGCCGCGAGAAAAGTTCCGTGATCGAATCCGTGAAACTTGTCCGCCTGATCGCGGGATTACTTGTGTTTGTTTTGGCAATCATATTTTCATCCCGAGTCGTGACGAGCCGCATTCTTTTCGCGGTCGCGTACATTCTGATCGGCGGAGATGTCGTCTTGCGTGCGGCGCGAAACATCGCGCGCGGGAAGATATTCGACGAGCATTTTCTGATGACGATCGCGACGATCGGGGCATTTGCGGTCAACGAATTTCCGGAGGCGGTCGCCGTGATGTTATTTTATCAGATCGGTGAGATGTTCCAGGCGGCAGCGGTACGGCATTCGCGAAAATCGATTGCGGATCTGATGGATATCCGCTCGGAATTTGCCGGCCTCGTGACGGACGGACAGATCAAGCGCGTTCGCCCGGAGGCGGTTCGGGTAGGCGACCGGATCGCCGTCCGACCCGGCGAGAAGGTTCCTCTGGACGGAATCGTTGTCGACGGAGAGGGCTTTCTGAATACTTCCGCGCTGACCGGAGAATCCAAGCCGACCCGTGTGCAACGGGAGGACCGCGTGCTTTCCGGATCGATCAGCCTGGATGGCTTACTGACCTTGGAGGTCACGGCTTGTTATGAAGATTCAACGGTTGCCGGTATCCTGGAACTGGTCGAAAAATCCTCCCTCAAAAAAGCGAAAACCGAGCAATTCATCACACGTTTTGCGCGATTCTATACGCCGGCGGTCGTCTTTCTGGCGCTGGCACTCGCTGTGCTCCCGCCGCTTCTGGTGCCCGGCGAGAATTTCTCAACGTGGATCCATCGCGCGCTTGTTTTCCTTGTCGTATCTTGTCCGTGCGCACTGGTGATCTCGATCCCGCTCGGCTTCTTTGGCGGGATCGCGGCGGCTTCCGCCAAAGGGATCCTCATCAAAGGCGGGCAGTATCTGGAAGCACTCAATCACGTCGACACGGTCGTTTTCGATAAGACCGGAACGATGACCGAGGGAGCCTTCGAGCTTCGTGATATCAGGGCTGCGGCACCGTTTGACGGAGAATCTCTGCTCCGATATGCGGCGTATGCGGAAAGTCACTCCGGTCATCCGATCGCCGTTTCGATCCGGAATGCTTTTCCGGGCTTTCGACCTGAAGAGGTCACCGATTACCGCGAAGAAAGCGGACGCGGCGTCCGTGCCGTTTGGGACGGGAGGACGATACTTGCTGGGAGCAGGGATTTTCTCGAGGAGGAGGGTGTCGCGGTCGATATCAACGATATCGCAGAGGATACGGATAACCTGCCGTCAGACATGGCGGTTAGCCATGCCGGATCGATCGTACATGTCGCTGTCGACGGAGTGTACGCAGGAAATCTGTTGGTTTCGGACCGTATAAAGGACGGAGCCGCCGAAGTGATTCGTGCGCTCAAGGAGCTCGGCATTTCCCGAACCGTCATGCTGACCGGAGATAACCGATCCGTTGCGGAAGCGGTCGGATCGAAAATCGGTTTGGACGAGGTCCATGCAGGCCTTCTGCCCGGTCAAAAGGTTGATCGTCTGGAGTCGATCCAAGCTCAAAGTGCGAAAGGAGCAAAGACGCTCTTTGTCGGCGACGGGATCAATGACGCACCGGTGATCGCGCGTGCCGATATCGGTGTCGCGATGGGCGGACTCGGTTCCGACGCCGCGATCGAGGCGGCGGATATTGTCTTGATGACCGATGAACCCGGAAAACTGGTTCAGGCGTTTCGTATCGCTTCCAAAACACGCGCAGTCGTCCGACAAAACATCATTTTCGCGATGGGCGTTAAGCTGATTGTTTTGATTCTGGGCGCGGTCGGAATGTCGAATATGTGGGAAGCGGTGTTCGCCGATGTAGGAGTATCGCTCCTTGCGATCCTTAACGCGATGCGCATCATCCGAGAAAGATAAAATGCCGGATCCCATGTGGTGATCCGGTCTTTCTTATACGCACAATCCTTCGTTGACTTGCGTCATCTGATCAGAGCAGGCGATAAAGGATCCGATGGAGCGCTTCCGCGTCATCTTTGGAAAGCGGAACACACGAAGCCATTTGTCCCGGGATCTCCGCGGCTCTTTCTTTGAGGGCTCGACCGGCATCGGTCAGAAAGATCCGGACGTTTCGTTCGTCTTTGGTGTCGCGCTTGCGTTTGAGGAGGCCTTGTGCCTCCATTTTCTTCAGAAGCGGCGTCAGCGTACCCGAGTCCAGAAAAAGTCTTTCACCGAGCGCTTTTACGGATATGCCGTCTCTTTCCCAGAGCGCCAGCAAGACAATGTACTGGGTGTACGTCAGGCCCAGCGGCTCAAGAAGTGGGGTATACAGGCGAATGATCTTGCGCGACGCGGCATAGAGCGGAAAGCAAAGCTGGTTTTTGAGAAGAAGCGGATCATTTCCGGCTTCTTCTTGAAATTTCCCGGTCGCTTCTATTGCGGACCCCGGTTTTTTCGGGTCGACGATCTTCATTATGGCGCTCCTTCTTAATAAACATGGATGCGCCGCAGGCG
>JAAYIQ010000133.1 GCA_012523365.1 Clostridiaceae bacterium | reverse complement strand
CCGGCATATATCGCATGCAACCTTTTCTGCGATACGGAGAACGCATACACCGGGGACCCCGGCTCCTGGCTCGACAGCCGCTTCCCCAAAATCACTCAGGAGGGACGCGACGGCGACGCAAACGCCGGGTACATCGAAAATATGCGCAGTGGTGCGACCGCAGGCTTCAAATACTTCGATTGCAAGGGAATCAGAAAGATCAAGGTTACGGTTCGCGGAGGCTGGGGCGGAGTTTTCGAGGTCGGAACGAGTTGGGACGGAGCGCCGACGGGCGTAATCCCGCTGGGGTCGAACACCGAGTGGAAGACGTACGGAGCGGACATCATCCTGCCGGACGGAGTTCACGCTCTGTATTTCCGTTATCGGGGTGAATCGGTCGTATCACTGAAGAGTTTTACACTCGAGTAATCGCATAGCCGTAAAAGAAAGATTACTACCCTGAAAGGAAGAAACGGAGATGAAGATGAAAAAGAGATTGATTTTCGCTGTGATCATCGGTGCGGTATTGGGCGTATTCTGTATAATCGGCGCCGCGGTCCGGTTTGACGGGCAGAAGGATTGGATCTACCTTTTTTCGCTTTGGTACAACCGGATACTGATGGGGCTTCTGATCGGAGTATGTCCGCGACCCGGTAAACTTTCGACAGCCCTGATCCGCGGCGCGATCCTGGGGCTTCTTGTTTCATTTGCGTTTTTTGCCACGACGGGATTTACGGATATCGTCAGCTTTGTCGCCGGAATCGTCTACGGAATTATAATCGATTCCGTTCTGATGAGAATCGAAAAGCAATCGTAGATATCGCCGCTTTCCGAGATTTTCGTAATGGTCCGCGATCTTAGAACATTTGAAAGTCGCCGGTCGGAGGGAGCGGTCGCGTTTTCCGGAATTATGCAAGTTTATGCAAGAATTCCTTCATAATATTATATTTTCGATTGACAGTCCCGTGCAGACAAATCTATAATTGTCTGGCATGGCCTACGGAAGGCATTTACCTCAAAGGGGAGGATCTTTTTTATGAGCAAGGGGAACTACAACGCATTTTTACACGCACAGGCGCAATTTGACAAAGTAGCGGAAATCATCGGTCTGGATGAGGCGACAAAAGAGTTGCTGAGACAACCGATACGGGAATATCATTTCTCGATCCCCGTTAAAATGGACGACGGAACCGTCAAAGTGTTTCGCGGTTATCGCATGCAACACAACGATGCGCGCGGTCCGGCAAAGGGAGGGATTCGCTTCCACCCGTTGGAGACAGTTGACACAATTCGTGCCTTGTCGATGTGGATGACTTGGAAGTGTGCGGTTGTGGATATTCCTTTGGGCGGCGGAAAGGGCGGAGTCATTTGTGATCCGCATAACTTATCCGACCGTGAACAGGAGCAGGTTTGCAGAGGCTTCGTTCGTCAGCTGTTTACGAACATCGGACCGAATCGTGATGTCCCCGCACCGGATGTTATGACAAGCGGCAAGCATATGCTCTGGATGATGGATGAATATGAGGCATTGAGCGGAGCTCGGTATCCGGGCGTAATCACCGGCAAGCCGGTCGGGATGGGCGGCTCACTCGGAAGAACGGAAGCGACGGGATACGGGGTTATTTATGTTCTTCGCGAAGCGCTGATCCAGTTGGGTATTGATATCACCAAGACGACTGCGGCCTTCCAGGGATTCGGTAACGTATCTCAGTATGCAGCTCAACTTTATCAAAGATTGGGCGGAAAAATCGTCGCGGTTTCCTGTTGGGACAATGTCGATCAAACTTCCTATACATTTCGTAAGGAAAGCGGATTGGATGTTGATCTTCTTTTTGCGATTACGGATTCTTTTGGCTCTCTTGATAAGGAAAAGGCCAAGGCGGACGGTATTGAAATCCTTCCCGGAGACGCTTGGTTGGAGCAGAACGTTGACATTCTGGTTCCCGCAGCTCTCGAGAATCAAATCACGGCGGATAACGTCGGCAAAATTTGCGATTCCGTCCAAGTGATCATTGAAGGGGCCAACGGTCCTACCTCGCCGGAAGCCGACAAGGTTTTGAATGAGCGCGGTATTTTCGTGATCCCGGACTTCCTCGCGAACGCCGGCGGTGTGACCTGCAGTTATTTTGAGCAGGTTCAGTGCAACATGAACTATTTCTGGGAGAAAGAGGAGGTCATGCAGAAACTGGATACAAAGATGACCTCGG
The DNA here is from genome assembly GCA_012523365.1 of Clostridiaceae bacterium. Classification (GTDB taxonomy): domain Bacteria; phylum Bacillota; class Clostridia; order Saccharofermentanales; family Saccharofermentanaceae; genus JAAYCT01. Next base: position 526 of record JAAYIQ010000133.1, on the reverse strand, counting down.
CTTTCCGTGCCGTATATGAACTGGCAGTCAACAAGAAACTTACCATGAGAGATGCGGCATACGTGATTTCCATCAACCGTGTCGCGCAGGCCGTGAAGAGCCGGGGATGGGTCTAGGCCAACCTCGAAGGAGGCGCGACCATGGCGGACGATTATTTAAAGGACGACAATATTCTCGAAAGCTTGAAGGAGCGGGAGAAGGAACTGAATTGCCTGTACAAGGTCGACGAGGTTCTTTCGAATCATCGCTTATCTCCGGCTGAGACGTTTGATTCCATCGTTCGGATCATGCCGTCCGGATGGCGCTTTCCGGAGTTATGCCGGGCAAAATTGATTTTCAACGAGGTCTCATATCAGACCCCGGGATTCGTAAGTTCGCCAATCAGCGAGCTTTGCGATATTCGGGTCGGAAACAAGACGGTCGGCAATCTTGAGGTTGTCTACATTCAAGTGGTTCCGCTTTCAAAGGAAGGCTATTTTCTTGAGAAGGAGAGCAAACTGATCCGGACGATTGCGGAGCGGATCGG
>JAAYIQ010000132.1 GCA_012523365.1 Clostridiaceae bacterium | reverse complement strand
TAATCCTCTCGTTTTGTGTTTTTGTATTTCAAATCGTACGCCACAAACAGATTCAGACTGACTTCTTTCAGCTCGGTCAATCCGCATTCCTGCCAACTATAAACGTAGGTTTTTAATATCTTTCCAAAGTTCTTGCGACCTGTCGCAAACCCGATCCCAACTTTAACATTCCTACCCATTATGTAGAACGAACCTCCGCTATCGTAGATGAAACACGAAAAAAGAGCAGATAAACTCTTCAGAGCTTCCGCCCTCAAAAAAACAAGACCCGAAAGGCGATACACCGCTCTTGTGGTCAGTTCTCCGCGCCGTCCGGCTATGCACATTTGTATATATCAGTATTTATAGTAGAGCACATTGATCGGCAAGTCAAATCAAGCTGCACTCTACGCACGACCTCACACGATCGAAAAGCGCCGCGGCGCGGCGCTTTTCGCGAGGAGGTACGGGTCCGGAAGAGCCCTTTATTATTCCCTTTGCCCGTCGCTGACGATCTTGAAATACGCCCGCGAGGTCACCCGGTACACCAGGATGTAGAAGAGTCCGAAGACCAGGAAGCTGGCAATAGTGACCAGGATCAGAAACGGAACGTCATTCACCCCAAGCAATTTCAGAAACTTTGATACGAACGGGAACGCGAACGCGAGATGAAGCCCCGCAGTCAGAAGCGGAAGAAAGAAAACGATCAACACCTGGGAATTTACGGCTTTTTTGATTTCCTTTCGGGTCATGCCGACCTTCTGCATGATATCAAAGCGTTCCCGATCCTCGTATCCTTCGGATACTTGCTTATAGTATATGATCAGGACCGTCGCGATCACGAACACAATGCTCAAGAGTACGCCGAGAAAAAACATCCCTCCGTACATGCCGTTGAACTCCGCACGATTGACCGCCAATGCTTCGACACCGAACCATTGCCAATTGTGATCCGGCTCCGGCTGCATTTTTTCGGACTTTTGATTAATAGTCTCATATAAGCGGGTCTGAAGCGCCGCGTCTCCGCCGACATCGAAGGCGTAACACCAGTGCAGACCCACACCCTGCAGCCCCTGCTCCGAATTACGCTGGATAATCGGTTCGATAAAGCTTTTCAGGTCTGAAACATAAATCGTCATGGACGGGAGGATCTCCAGCATAGCGAGTCCGTTGGAAACAGAGTTGGAGACCTGCTTCTTAACCCGAAAAGTCCCGTTACTTCCGAAGGCTATCTGTTCGTATGTGTAAATGTCCTTACTCGTTTGAATCAACACCTCTTCGGGTTCAAGAGACTCATTCGAACCGGTCAAACGGTTATAGTCTTGAAGACTGATCACCGAGATGATCCATATGTCGGAAGAGCCGGCAAAATCGTTAAATCCATTGACATCAAAATTGAAGCGGTCGCCGACAAGTGCCGCCCAAAATTCTGCCTTCTCATAGTTCAGGATGTTTTGTGGTGTCGCTCCCTGAGCGGAAGCGGACTCTGTCAGAAGGTCGACAAAATTCTGCCGGTCACCATCAAGTGCCTTCGTTTCGACGCCCAAATTGACATCAAAAAGAATGTCTCTGGGGTAGGCCGATCGAAGGCTCTTCTCCATGCTCAGATTGAGACACAGCGTCGAGGAGATCATGACCAGAACCATCGTGCTTAAGATACAAATCGTCGCGAGCCCTGCACCGTTTCTTTTCATGCGGTACGCCATCGACGACACGGATACAAAATGATTCGTCCGGTAGTAGTAGCCTTTGATATTCTTCAGCACTTTACAGAGCACGACCGACGCCGCGATGAAAAGAAGATACGTCGCGATGATCACCATAATCACGGCAACAAAGAACCACGTGATCGCCGTGATCGGATTTTTAATCGACACCGCAGTTACATACGCGAAGCCCAGTAGCAGGATGCCGAGGATCGTCATAATCCATCTGGCCTTCGGCTGCTTCTCGCCGGTCTTCTCGCTTCCGAGAAGCTCGATCGGCTTCGAAAAACTGATCTGCCGCAAAGTATTGAGGAAGATCAGCGTGAAGATGCCGAGGAAGAAGAGAACGGTGTTTCGTATCCCGGGCAGGGAGACGGAGAAGCCGAAGGTGACATCACCCCGAAGGACATTCACCATCGCAAGCTCGGCGATTTTCGAAAAGACGATGCCCATGGCAAGGCCGCCGAGGATCGAGATGCCCGCGATCATCAGGTTTTCAAAAAACAACACTCGGGCAAGATGGCGTTTGCCCATCCCAAGGATGTTAAAAAGGCCGAATTCTTTCTTGCGCCGCCGCACCAGAAACGAATACGTATAGAACAAGAACATAACCGCAAAGATCCCGATGACCCACCATCCGAGATGCAAAATTTCCTTCATCGTCCTTCCGCCCACTTTCATCACATCCAGAAGTTGATGTGTGGACAGGAAAGAAATAATATAGAACATCATCACGATGCCGATGCACGTCAGGATATAGGGAATATAGAGTCGTTTATTTTTGCGGATGCCGTCCGCGGCAAGCCGGC
>JAAYIQ010000131.1 GCA_012523365.1 Clostridiaceae bacterium | reverse complement strand
TCCGAGATAAAGGATCGTGACTCCTCCAGATCATCCCGGCGTTCACTCTTAACCAGATACGCGAAAATCGAGATCACCGCGTCCGCGATCCGCTCGGCAGTTTGCGGATCGGAAGCGATCACCGCGACCTGAACCAGATCGGTTCCCGTCACATCGCTGACCCGGATCGAGGACATCAGCTCCGCCGGAGTCATGTTCAAGTGCAGTTCATCGATCACCTGGGTGACGACCTGTGATGAATTGATGCGTTTCAAATAGTCCGCTTTCGACAACAATGTGAAGTTGCTGAACGGATCGTCGATCGTCACCTTCTCCGCCAGCGGAGCGGGACTCAGATTCTGCGGGGTGACGCGAATCGACGCAACCGCCTGATACTCCTTCGGAAGCGCAAAAATGCTCAGAACCCCGCTCAGGATCGCCGCCGCGACCATAAAAGCGATGATCATCACCCTGCGTTTCCAGAAAATATTGATAAAATCCCGAATATTCAATTCTCTTACCGGTTCGGTCTCATTCAGGCTCATATGTTCCTCCAAAGCAATAATGGCAGGCCCCGAGCCTTCCGGCCCGCCGGCACAATGGATCCGAACAGGCGCCCGGTCCGTCTCAGCGTTACCTTTTATTATACCCAATCATCGGGCAATTGGAAACAATCGATCCGTCGGGGCTCAGCCGGATACGAGTCGGAGCCCTGACTGAAAGCACTCCCCGGGAAGAAAATGAAGAGCGGTACCGAAAACTTACGAGTCGAGGGATATCCTTTGATTTCACACCTGCCTCTTTCCCGTTCCCGCGTCGCCCGCTTACCGGAACTCGAACTCGCCCACACTTCCGTCCGCCCTTTCGAAAACGACCCGGAGAACGCCGTCCTCCTCCAGGAACTCCGTCACCTCGACCGCCTCCCAAAGCGGCGCGAAAGTCTCGTCCGTAACCGATATCTCCCGGCCCCAGAAATCGTTTGAGTATCCTACATTATATTCGTCGGCGATGTACCCGCCGTTCCATTCGCGTTGCGTTGCGGTCATCCCGAAATATCGGAGTCCTCGTCCTTTGTTGCCGGACTCCCAGGTCGGATCCGCGTAGTAGTATTTTCCGTCCAGGGTAAGGATCGTCCACTCATGTGCGTTTTCCGTACTCAATCCCGATACGGTCGCCGCCTCCACACCGGCCTGCAGGCACAGATAGGCATACGCCGATCCGAACGATTGACAGATGCCCTGAAGCTCCATGAGGCCCCGGTACGTGCTGACATCGGTGATCGCGTCGGTATTGATTGCGTGATAATCATAGACAATACGCTCCGAATACATTCGATAGATTTTGACCGCCCGGATCGTCGGAGAATCGTCCTCCCGAAGGTCCGCCCATTCGATCAGCGTCTCGATTCGCCGGGCAAAATCGAGAAGCATTTTCTCCCTTTCCTCCGCGCCGACCCGGTACTTGATCCGATACGCCCCGTCCGCGTAAGTCAGGTCCGAAACAACGTGATAATAAGGCGGGAAATACGTCCCGAGCGCCAGATCGAGATCCCACCGGAACTTCTTATCGGCACAAAGAACGGACTCCTCCCCGGCCAGGATCGCGTCGACCAGGTCGAAGAAGAACTGTTCTGCTTCCGACCCGATCGTCTCCCGGTCGATTTGAGAAAACACATGCGGCTTCCACGTATACTCGAAAACCGCCTCGGTCGCTTCCGGAGTCGTCTCGGGTATCGTGACCGTCGTCGTCTTTGTCGTTTCGGTCGGAGCGGATGTCGACGCGGCGGCTGTTTCCGAGGTCTCCCGCGACCGGTTCCCGTCTTTGTCATCCGTGATCCGGCATCCGGACAGACCGGAGACCCAAAGCACGACTGCGACTGCGCAGACCAGAACCCTGATACATGCTTTCTTCATGTTGTACCGCCTTCATTTTCGACCTCCTTCAGAGGTCTGTATTTCGGGGAAAAAAACAGCCGGAATATTCGCAATAAGCGATCCCGGAACCATCGGCGAATCCGCAGTTATTCCTTCAGGACCTCATCGAGATACCGGCCCAGGGCGTCCTCCCAAGGCGGCAGGAGCCGAAACCCGTTATCGGTCAGGCTCTTCTTGGACAGACGCGAATTCTTGGGTCTTACGGCCTTTGTCGGGTATTCTTCGCTTCTGATCGGCACGATTTGACACGGTAACCCCGCCCGCTCCATGATCGCGCGGGCGAATCCGGCCCATGAACAGATCCCCTCATTGGTCGCGTGATATATGCCGTAACGGTCGGATCGGAGCATCTCGCATAGGAGCTCCGACAGATCCCGCGTATAGGTGGGCGAACCGATCTGGTCGCCGACGACCCGGAGTTCTTCGCGTTCACTGCCGAGCCGGAGCATTGTATTGACGAAATTATTGCCGTTTGGACCGAAAACCCACGAGACCCGAACGATGAATAATCGCTTCAGCGTTTGAAGAACGGCCTCCTCGCCCATCCGCTTCGTACGGCCGTACACGCTGAGCGCTCCGGTCGGATCGTCCGTCTCGTACGCCGTGTCGCCGGTACCCGGGAAGACATAATCCGTGCTGATATAGATCATCGACGCGCCGGTCTCGCGGCAGGCTGCGGCGATGTTTGCCGTCCCTGTCGCGTTGATGCGCTCGCAGATCTCCGGCTCGTCTTCGGCCTTGTCAACCGCCGTGTATGCGGCGCAGTGAACGACCGCAGTCGGCGCGTAAGATTTGATAAATGCCATGGTCCGGCCGGCGTCTGTGATGTCAAAATCCGCCAGATCCGCACCAAGGCATTCGACACCGCGGTCGACAAGAGCGCGCACGACATCGCTTCCGAGTTGTCCTTTCGCGCCGGTCACCAGGACTCTCGTCTCCGGTACGGCATCACTCTTCCCGACGTTACTCATCCTATCGGTCCCCGTACATTTTTTCATAGTAGTCCCTGTACTCTCCGCTCAGAATTCTCTCCCACCATTCACGGTGTCCGAGATACCAGTCGATCGTCCGGCCGATGCCCTCTTCAAAGCCGGTGGTCGGCTCCCAGCCGAGCTCCGCTTTGATCTTGGACGGATCAATCGCGTAGCGGCGGTCATGTCCGGGGCGATCCGTGACAAAACGGATCAGATCCGGGTTTTTGCCGAGGCGGCGGAGGATCTCTTCGACGACGCAGAGGTTGGTCCGCTCGTTGTGGCCGCCGACGTTATACACTTCGCCCGCGCGCCCGTCCCTGAGGATCAGATCGATCGCCCGGCAATGGTCGACGACATAGAGCCAGTCGCGCACGTTCTCGCCCTTCCCGTAAACCGGCAGGGGCTCGTCGCGCAAAGCGTTCACGATCATAAGCGGGATCAGTTTTTCCGGGAAATGGTACGGACCGTAATTGTTGGAACATCTGGATATCGTCACGAAAAGTCCGTAGGTTCGATAATAGGAGAGCGCCAGAAGGTCGGCGGCGGCCTTTGAGGCCGAGTATGGACTTGAGGTGTGAAGCGGTGTCTGCTCCGTGAAAAAAAGATCCGGCCGGTCGAGCGGCAGGTCGCCGTACACCTCGTCCGTCGAGACCTGGTGAAAGCGGCGCACGCCGCAGCGAAGCGAGGCGTCCATCAGGATGCCGGTCCCGATCACGTTGGTCCTTAAGAAAAGGCCGGGGTCCTCGATCGAACGGTCGACGTGGCTCTCCGCGGCGAAGTTGACGACCGCATCGGGCTTTTCGCGCGAAAACAGGTCAAAGACATAGTCGCGGTCCGCGATATCGCCTCTCGAAAAGGAGAAATTCGGGTGATCGATCACCGGCGCGAGCGTCTCCGGATTGCCCGCATAGGTGAGTTTGTCCAGGCACACGATCCGGTCCTCCGGATGCTCGGAAAGCATATAGTGAATGAAGTTGCCGCCGATAAATCCGGCGCCTCCGGTCACGATGATCTTCATTTACGTTTTCTCCTTCTCCGGGGCTCCGGAATACACAAAATCAATACCGCAGTCCGCGACCCGAAGTCCGAGCGAGTCCTTCTCGTTGATGATCGGCGAGTCGACGCCCCAATCCACGGCGATGTCCGGATCGTTCCAGATCACGGTCGCCTCCGAGTCCTTATTGTAAAAATTGTCGGTTTTATAGAGGAATTCGACGTCGTCGGTACGTGTGATAAAGCCGTGAAGGAAGCCGCGCGGGATCAGGAGCTGGCGCTTGTTCTGCGCCGAGAGTTCGACGCCGACCCATTGCATATAGGTCGGCGATCCCTTGCGAAGATCGACCGCCACGTCAAGGACCGCGCCCCGGACGCAACGCACGAGCTTTGCCTGCGAATGCCTGCCCTTCTGGACGTGGAGGCCGCGCAGGGTACCCGTCTTCGCGGAATAGGAGTGATTATCCTGCACGAACCGGTACAGAAGCCCGTGCCGCTCCGTCTCGCGCTCCGACCATGACTCAAAAAACCAGCCCCGCTCGTCTCCGAACACGGCCGGCTCCAAAATAAACACGTCGCGCACGCGCGTCGAAATTACGTTCATCCGTTCAATCCTCCCGAACCGTCAATAGATCCGACCTTCCGCAACCCTTCTCAAGTGGTCGCCGTAATCGGACTTCCCGTAACTGTCCGCCGTCAGAAGAAGTCCCTGTCGGTTGATCCAACCCTTCCGGTACGCGATCTCCTCCGGTGCCGAGATCTTGATCCCCTGATGCGTCTCGAGCACACGCACGAACTCGGACGCTTCACTCAAGGCGTCGACGGTGCCCATATCCATCCATGTGAAGCCGCGGCCGAGCTTGACGACCCGGAGTGACCCGTCCTCCATGTAGAGACGGTTCAGATCGGTGATCTCCAGTTCTCCTCTGGCCGAAGGCCGGATCTTCCCGGCGAACTCGCAGACGCGATGATCGTAGAAATAAAGTCCGGTCACGCAGTAATTGGACTTCGGGTGCTCGGGCTTCTCCTCGATCGAGATCGCGTTGCCGTCCCGGTCGAATTCCACGATGCCGAACCTCTGCGGATCGTTTACGTAATACCCGAAAATCGTCGCTCCGCCCTCACGGCCGGAAGCCTCCCGCAAAATTGATGATATACCGTTGCCGTAAAACAGGTTGTCGCCGAGGATCAGCGCGCAGGAGTCCCCGTCGATAAAGGATTCCCCGATGAGGAAAGCCTGCGCGAGGCCTTCCGGCTTCGCCTGCTCCGCGTAACTGAGCCGCACGCCGAATTCTTCGCCGTCGCCGAGCAACCGTACGAAATTCGGGAGATCCCGCGGGGTCGATATGATCAGGATATCGCGGATTCCCGCGAGCATCAGCATCGAAAGCGGATAATAGATCATCGGCTTATCATAAACCGGAAGCAGTTGCTTGGAAGTGACCAAGGTAAGCGGATAGAGTCGGGTTCCCGACCCTCCGGCCAAAATTATTCCCTTCATTCGAGGTCCTCGCTTGGAGCCGCCGTCCGGCCGCTCATCGAAATCCGGCGCACCCCCGAAAGGTCTTGCGCGCCCGTTGATTATACCACGAAACAGAGGTCTTCTCCAGATTGCAGACCGTCCGGAAACCGGCAGATTATCAAAATTTTTAGTTGGAGCGGCTTTTATGTATGCGCATTTCGGATAGGGGCTGCCTCAAAACGAAAGTTGAGAGACAGCCATCAGGGATTAATTTATATTTTGCTGTTGGAAAGTCGAATAGAGCTCGTTTCGCCTAAATGTATCCGGTATGGCAAGTGCAGTCCGCCGGCGCGAAAATACGGCCCGGATTCGATTTTTTACCGATTCAGGCTGTATTTACCCGCTCCCAAGTCCGTCCGCCGGCGCGGTTACTTCGCGCCCGCCTCCGCGGACCCGACCCAATGTCGCCCGTGTAATCATCGTCCGTGAATTCCGTTACTTCGCGCCCGACTCCGCGGACCCGACCCGGGGTCTGCGATAGAGCCGCACAAAAATCACCAGCAAAGCGACGGTCATCAGCGAGAATACGGCAACGCTCACATAGGCGACCCCAATCGATCCGTACCGCGGAATAACATAGATATTCGCACCGATCTGAAGGAGCACCCCGGACAGAGACACCATTATATTGTAGAAAATCCGATTCATCGACGACAGAAGGTGCGCGGTCATGAAGCGAAGTCCGCTGTTGATAAACGCGGCGATCAGGAGGACCCGCATGAGCGGTACGACATTCGAGTACTCCGTTCCGTACAGGAGTGTGATGATCGGCTCAGCGGCGACGTAGAGGACGGCTGCCGCGGCGCCGATGGCGCCGGCGTTGATGAAAAGCGTGCGTTTATAGTTCTTCCAGACCCAGGCGCGGTCCTTTTCGCGGCGGACAAAATACGGTCCGACAAAGATCCCGACGGCGGCACTGATGATCGACAGATTGGCCGGCAGGACATAGGCGACCTTGTAATCCGCAACGATCGCCTCGTTTCCGAGAAGCTGGCCCAGAAGGAAGATGTCGTTGAGCATGATGATCGCCCAGATGCTGTTGGTCGCCATGTACTGAAGCGAGTATCGGCTCGCTTCGCTTCTTGCGTCCCGGGAAAGAACGGACGGGCTGATTCCTTTAAAATAAGTTCTCCGGATGTCGCCCATGAAAAGCAGGCCGACCAGCGCGTTGGCGGCGGCGACCGCGACGGCAACGCCGAACAGATCCCCGACGTAGCCGCCGAAGGCCCGGGCGAGGATCACGAAGACCGACGAGAGCAAGGAGGCCACTGCGAATCGCTTATTCGCGAACTGCGCCCGATGGGTGTAAAGCGTGTGGTCAAGGATGTTCTGGAACGGCAGGACCAGAAGGAGCAGGGGCAGAAGCCATCGGGCATCGCTGAATTTTTCCGGATGCGGATACAGGCTTCCGACGACGGCGACCAGGACGACCAGTAAGACATTGATGATCGTACTCTTCCTTATCGCGTAACGGTAGTATGCGAGCTTCTCCTCCGGGGACTTGGCCAGGACCATGTACCGCAAAAGGGAATACGCCATGCCCAGCCCCGCGAAAAGACACGCGTAGGTGTAGATATTCTCCGCGTACACGAGGATCCCGTACCGTTCCTTGGAAAGAATCCGAATCAGAAAGATCGACCCGAAAAACGCCGTGAACCGGCTCAGGAAGTTGCCCGCGAAAATATAAAACGCGCCCTTCTCGAAAAGGTACTTGAGTCCGACGGAAATGCGATCCCGCAACTTGCCCGGCCGATCGGCCCCGCCCGGACCGCCGGCGCCAGGGGATGCGTTTGCATTGTCCGGGATTCCGGCACCCGCGGACCCGTTTGCATTGTCCGGGATTCCGGTGCCTGCGGACCCGTTTGCATTGTCCGGGATTCCGGTGCCCGCGAACCCGTTTGGATTGTCCGGGATTCCGGTGCCCGCGGACCCGTTTGGATTGTCCGGGATTCCGGTGCCCGCGAACTCGCGCGGATCGGTTTCGTTATTCAAGTATTCTGTCCTCTTCTTTCGAAAAATTTCCCGGCTCGGCGTCGCCGCCCCGCCGTCTGATTTCACGCACTTCCGCAACCACGCCAGTCAGGCATTTCTCCCACGTCAGGTTCTCGATCGCAAACGCGCGCATCCGTGCGGCGACCTCAGGGAGACCGATCCGCTCGCGAAGATCCGCGACAAAGGCCGCGACCGCCGAAAGGTCGATCGGACTCTCGTCCGCGGGGCAGTTAAAAGCAAACTCAAATGACCGATCGTCGAAACTTTTATCTCCATACGCCTTAATAAAGGGAATGCCCCGTGCGCTGTATTCCCGGGCCTTCAGCGTACTGACCGATCCCAGATCGATCCGATGGATCCCGAGACTTGCCGCCGCGACATCCGCGCGGTCAAATGCGTCGTCCAGCGCCGCGCCGTGCAGGCTGCCGTAAAAAATCACGTGCTCCCCGAGTCCGAGCTCCTCCGTGCGCCGCCGGTATTGCTCGCCGGACGGCCCCTCCCCGACCATGTGAAGGGTGATCTCCGGATCTCCCGGAATCCTTGCGCTCCGGTACGCGGCCAAGCCGCGAAGCAGGCGGTCAAAGCCGTGCCATTGGGAAAAGACCGCGACCGCGAGGATATGAAGCACTCCGCTATCCTCTGCGAATACCCGTTTCGCCGGGGTACGGTCAACATCGATCCCGTTCTGCGTCCGCACGGTCGGGATCCCCCAGATCCGCCCGTCGCCCGAAAAGGTCACGATCCGGTCCACATAAGCGTGCAGGCGCTTCCGCCAGAACCGCTCCTTCATGAGCAGAAGCCGGAGCGCCGGCGCCGCCATCTCCGAATCATAAGGATACGTCGGCACCTCGTAGAAAATCGCGAGCCGCGGGTGCTTTTCGCGAAGCCGCCGAAGGAACCGCAAGACCCACAAATCAAGCGCGCCCTTTCGGATATATACAAAATCACAGTCCTCGAAAACTTCCTCGTACGGCCACGTCGTCGTTACCGGGAACAGCGGCAGTCGGCTGAGAACTTTGCGGATCGCGCTTCGCCCCCCACGCAGTGCCGGCGACCAGATCCGCGTCCGCACACCCAACCGCTCAAGCGCATCAACCTGCATCTTGATCTTTCTTATGATCCCGTTGGTCTCCCGCTCCACGGGGACGGTCGGGTCGATGATCCCGTCGTAAATATATACCGCCTTCATTGCGCCTCGGCCCTCGCCTTCCTGATCTCCGCCCAAATCGCCTTGGCATGCCTGCGAACGAAGACGATTACAAGAAACAGCCAAACGATCAGCGAATAATTGACGATCACCGAGATTGCTCCCTGCGACCCGCCCCGGGCCATCAGCACGATACTCAATGCGATGTAGACCGCCCAAAATCGAAGCGACCGCACCGACGACAGGAATCGGATCACCACCGCGATCAAAAATCCAAGAAACAGCCCGTGCACCCAGAAAAAATGCGATCCGTACATAAGGAGCCCTTCCCCGAGAAGGGAGGGCAAAGCGACGTGGAAGTATGGGGTTCCGTAAAGGTTACCGGTCCGCAGTTCCGAGAAACGGTAATTGATGTTCACCGCGCCGAGAGGCGATGAGGTGAACTTCGGTAACGGAAGTGTCGCGATCCAGGACATATATCGGCCGGGCGAGAAATGCACCGCGCTTTCGCTGTTCCCGTGATACTCCTCACAAAAGGAATAATGATTCGGAAAGCCGGTTTCCACGGCCAAAAGATTCCGGATCGAATCCGTAGTATTTGAATCGGACGCCTGTCCCATCCGGTACGCCGTAAAATCCTGAAGCAACGGCATCCCGAGAATCAGACAGACGATCGCAACCAGGATCAACCGCCGGATACCCTTCCACATCCGCGCGTCCGCCGCGGAAACATCCACTCTTCTTCCTTCCTTAACCCTTCCGATCCAACGGTCGGATCGATGGATGATCACGCAACCGCTGAGGACAAACAGCTGACTCAGGAGGCCGGAGCGCCCGATATAGCCGAGCTGGACGATCTCGATATAAAGGATGGCGATCAATAAAAGAACAATTCGGATCGACGACTTCATCCGGCTCATATGAATATAGACGAGCGGAAGGAGAAGGACCTTGGCCGTGAAAATCAGATACGTAATCATGTCTGACTTGTACGCAATCTTACGCTCGAAAATATCCTCGATATTAATAACGACCCGGAAAAAATTCGGGATCAGATTATTCGTATACACAAGTCCGAGCAACTGCACACCAAAATAGATCAGCGTTCCGATGCGGGCGATCTGAGTCAATTCGACCTCCATCGCGCCCGAAACTCCGGCCCGGCCGGGACTTCGGTAAAGAAACATGCCGAAGCGTATCCCGACCACGAGACAAAGCATGAAGACCGTGTAGTGGACCAGATAGATATCATCGGTGTTCGCCCGGGCGATCCCGACACCCGAATAGAATGCGTGCGCTGTGATGAAGAGATACACGCAGGTTTTCTCGATCGCGTTCCGAAGCGCACGCGACGTCGCGACAATCGCCAGCGCGCCGATCACGGCGACATAAACGACAATATAGAGGTTAAATTTCATGTTTGGTATCTCCCGTAGCGGAGTCATTTGCTTGATCCCGCTTCCGATCGAAAAGCATTCTAATAAACACCACGCTCCGGTATTCGACAGTTAGGCGGGCGGTTCTTCGAAGGACCGCGAAAGCCCTTGGGGCGGCCTGGTTCTCAAGAAAAACACGAACATCCCGAAGGAATATCTCAAAACGCCGGACGGCGGCTTCGCGGGACGGATGCTCATGTGAAGAGATCGAGTGCCCCTCCGTTCCCTCCAGTATAATATAGGAACGTCCCCTGCGATTCATTTCACGGAAAAAACTGTGATCGACCATGTCCAGAAACAACCGCTCGTCGTATCGAAAGTCGCGAAACACCCGCAAACGAACCGCCAACGCATTATTGACCGCCGTCAGATGCTTCCCGCGATATGCACGGAGCTTCTCCTCCGAGCGAAATCTCCCGGAGCTCCCGTCCTTCCGGAGCAAACAGGGAGACAGGATCCGCCCGTCGTTTCGGAGGATCGGAATCAGGATATCCGCATGCTCATTTGAAAGAAGCGCGGTACGCAGAACACCGAAGAACGCATCGGAGACCCGTCCGTCGTCGTCAAACACACAGAGCACACCTTCCGGATCGATGCCGAGGCAATGCGAGATGGCGATATTATACGCCTTCGGGAGGCCGACGTTGCCGCCGCCGCCCAAATATGCCCACCCTCGGGTATCGCACCATTCCCGATTCCCGAAATCCCGCTCGCTGTTATCGAAAACAACCGCGCGAACGGGCGGGTCGGCGCGAAGAAGCATGCGACATGCTTCGGAATCCCCGCAGGTTTTATTGTAAACGACGACGAGCGCGAAAATCGTTCGGGCGTTCATAGCGGCCCCCTCTTTCGTTTGCGCCGGATAAGCTCCCGCAGAAGCCGGGAACGGGCGGCGATCACGCGGCCGAATGTCCTCGTCTTGCGCGGGGTAACATTTTCGGAATGAAGACGGTGAAGAATCAGCGGTTCGGGAATAAATCGAATCTTGCTCCGAAGCTCGCCGACCATACCGATCCAGTGATCATATGCGTCGATTCTCGCCGGGATCGGCAATATCCACTCGGTCAGTTCTTTTCGAAAAGCCATGCAACAACCGCTGTATCGGGGCTTAAAGAAATTCAGGATCAGCGACGGTCCGATCCGGTCGGTCGAAAAAAAGTCCTTGCCGATGATGTTGAGGTTCTCGTCGGTATCGTATCCGTTATGGATCACCATTCCGATCGCCGGGTCTTCGAATGCCTTCGCGACGGTGGATACCTTATGGTCGACCCATCGGTCGTCCTGATCGGAAATAAAGATGATCGAGCCGGAACAATGGCGGATCGCGTTATTGAAGTTTCCGGCGATACCGGGACGATCGTTCTCAACGACCGTGACCCTCGAATCCGCTTCGGCGATACGCCGCGCCGCCTCGGTGCTTCCGTCGGTCGACGGATCGCAGGATATGATGAGCTCATCTCCGGTACCGATTTGTCCCAGGATTGACTCCACCTGTTCCGCCAGATACTTTCCCGCGTTATATACCGCCATCGCGACGGAAAAACGAACCGACATATCGATCACCCGTTTACCTTCAATTCGCGGCCGCACGGGTATTCTCCGCGGGCCGACCGCCCGTCAATTATACTGTCTTTTTGGTTTTTTGTATAATCGGAGAACTGAAGTGACTGGTTTACAGAAAATATGTTTCCGGAAGATCGCAGATCTTTCTTGTGTCTAAGACGACCTTTCCGGAAAGACGGTGCATATTCTCCCGAATGTGGCTGTGGCCGACCATGATGACGACCAGATCAACATCATTCAGAAACGCGTCAAAATCGTGATACTGACCCGGAACGATGTCGCGCCGGACCCACGGATCAAATATCTTGAGCGGCGTGCCGCCGAGGCTGCGGTCGCGCAAGTGGACGATCTGAAGCGTCGGACTCTCGCGCACGTCGTCGACGTTCTCCTTATACGTAAGGCCGTAGAAGCCGACGCGCGAGACATCGGTGATTCCCTTCTCCCGCATGATCTCCCGCGTGCGCTCCAGCACGAATTCCGGCATGCTGTCATTGATCTTGCGCGCGGCCAGAATGATGTTCGCCAGTCCCGGATAGTCGCCGACCAGGAACCACGGATCAACCGAGATACAGTGTCCGCCGACGCCCGGCCCGGGCTGTAAAATATTCACGCGCGGGTGCTTGTTGGCGATGCGGATGATCTCGTAGACGTCCATAGAATCGCTTCGGCAGATCTTCGCAAGTTCATTGGCAAAAGCGATATTGATGTCACGGAAGGTGTTCTCGACGACCTTGGTCATCTCCGCGGTGCGGATATCGGTCACGACGATCTCGCCCTTACAGAAGGACGCGTAGATATCCTTGACCATCTGTCCGACGATCGCGTCGTCCGCGCCGACGGTCCTCGAATTATGCTCCAGCTCATAGACCATGTTCCCCGGAATGATGCGTTCCGGTGCGTGGACGATATGAACGTCGACGCCCACCCGAAGGCCTTTTGCGTGTATGATCGGGCGAACGAACCGGTCGATCGTCCCCGGAGAAACCGTCGACTCTATAACGATCACCGCACCCTTGGGGCAGACCTCAAGCACGCCGGCGACGGCGGTCGTGACAAAGCACGGATCAATCTTCTTGCTGACATTATCGTAGGGTGTCGGCACGGCGACGATGTACATATCGGTCTTTTGGTATTCGGTCGAGAATTTGATTCCTGCGCGGATCGCCGACGAGAGAAGTTGGCTCATCCCCTCTTCCTCAAAGGTGATCTGTCCTTCCTTCAGTTTGGAAATCAGGGACTCGTTGATGTCCGTTCCGACGACCTCTACCCCGTGCGACGCAAACATCAGCGCCGTCGGCAGTCCGATATAACCCAAACCGATAATGTTGACCATGTATATACCTCCGACAGATTGTTTTCGAAAAATACGCGACATCGGTCGCCTTCGTTATTCACCTTATGATGGATCCTCATTGCCCTTCTCGGGATGATAGGTCTCAATCAACGCGGTAAAGCAGGTCCGCGCGTCCTCGCCGCTCTCGATCTGCTCATAGAGCCAATCGAGATTCCGCTTGGTCACCTCCGGCGGAGGACTTTGCACCTTGCCGACATAGATCCCGGGGAAACCGGATTCATCGGGCTTCTCCTCGTCGAGGAAAAGCTCCTCGTAGAGTTTCTCACCCGGCCGCAAGCCCGAATACACGACCTTGATATCGATGTCCGGACGGAAGCCGGAAAGCCGGATCAGCGTGCGGGCGACATCATCGACGCGCACCGGTTCGCCCATGTCCAGGATAAAGATCTCTCCGCCCTTGGCGAACGCGCCGGCCTGAAGGACCAGTTTGGCCGCCTCCGGGATCGTCATGAAGAATCGGGTGATATCTTTATCGGTGACGGTAACCGGACCGCCCTCCTCGATCTGCTTCCTAAAAAGCGGGATGACACTGCCGTTCGATCCCAGAACGTTCCCGAACCGAACCGCGGCGAACCGGGTCTTGCCGAACGAATTCATATACTGGATCACGTACTCCGCCATCCTCTTGGACGCGCCCATCACACTGGTGGGATTGACCGCCTTATCCGTCGAGATCAGGATAAAGCGACGGACGCCGTGATTGACGGCCGCCTGCGCGGTATTCAGCGTCCCGAACACATTATTCTTAACCGCCTCGGCGGGGTTATTCTCCATCAGCGGCACATGCTTGTGCGCGGCCGCGTGAAAGACCACCTCCGGCTTATATTTCCCGAAAAGCTCATCCAAGCGCTTCGTGTCGCGGATCGTACCGATCTCGACGGCGATCCTGATCTTCGGAAACTGTCGTTTCATCTCCTGCGCCAGTTCGTACGCGCAATTCTCATACACATCGAAAATCACCAGCCGCGCCGGCTCAAACCGCGCGATCTGGCGACAAAGCTCGGACCCGATCGACCCGCCTCCGCCGGTCACCAGAACCGTCCGGCCCAGGAGATACTCCCGGATCCCGGTCTCGTCATATTCGCGCTCCGGCCTGGACAGCAGGTCGCCGACATCAATATCACGCATACTGCCGGGAAGTTGACGGTCCATCAATTCCTGCATACTCGGCATCGTCTTGATCGCGCATGTCGTCCGGGAGCAAAGCGCGATAATCTCGCGACGATCCTTCTCGTCCACGCGCGGCAGGCACAGAACGATCACATCGATCCGATGTTTCTCGGCAAGCCGCGGAATATCCATACGGGTACCTTCGACCGGAACGCCGCGAACCATCCTTCGGACCTTGCTTTTATCATCGTCGACCGCCACGATCGCGCGCATCCGCATCGCAGCCTGCTCATTCATTTGACGAATCGCCGCAGAACCCATCTCGCCGGCACCGACGATCAAAGCGCGAAGCCATTGATCGGAACCCATCATACCGCCCTGGATCCGACGCAGTAAGCGATACGCGATACGCGAAAATCCGGCAAACATAATCACAAGAGCGGCACCCGCAAAGTATACGGAGACCGGAAGAAGCCAACCGGTGAAAAGTGAAATCAAATATCCGGTCCCCGCCGCGAGCGTCGAAGCGAAGCCGACGCGGATCAGTTCATCGATACCCGCCGTCTTCCAAAGGGTCCGATACAGGGAAAACAGGATGAAAAACAGGAAATATACAGCGACCTGAAGAAAAATAGCGCGAATGTATTCGTCCCACAATTCCGGTCGGACATCACCGCCGGAACGAAGAAGCAGTGAGCACAAATACGCAAGGAAAAAACTCGCGCAGTCGACCAACACCTGGAGCGCGACGACCAGTCCACTTCTGAATAAACCGGCTTTGCGAATAATGATATCGGTACCGGAAACCTTGTTCGGACCACGGTCCTCGATTGTTTTCATCTATTGCTCCCGACAATATCTTCCATAAAAATATTCTCTCCTGCCGGCGGTCTTTCCCGGAAACGTTTGAACCCGGCAAACGGTTTCGTCGCATTGCGCAAGCCCGCTATTATGCTATACCAAGCATAACACTCCTACAAGAGAGCAGAATATACAGAACGATAACAATTATATTAAGATTTTTAGGATAAAGGTTCAGAAGACCGGCATATTTTACCATGTCAAAGACCGGGAACATGTGATAAGGTAGAAAAGGTGCGGATCGATTCATCTGATCCCACCGCTGATCCCACCGCTGATCCCACCGCTGATCCCACCGCTTCACAGACATCGGAAAGGACATCCCGAGGTACACGTCCCCGCAACCCGGAATGCGTGGCCACGCCGCCACCGCCCGCACCACAAGCCTCGGGGTTACGACATGAAAGTTTTGATCATCAATTCCGTCTACCGCGTGCTGAGTACCGGCAGACTTTGCGCCGACATCGCCGCCGAACTCGAACGGCGGGGTCATGAATGCGTGATCGCCCACGGCCGGGGGCCCGCGATTCCGCCCAGCGCCCGCAAACATACCTATCGCATCGGTTCGCGCCGGGACATCCTCGCGCACGCGCTGAGGGCGCGGGCGACCGACCGCGCCGGTTTTTATTCCCGCAAAGCGACCGAACGGCTGATCGAATGGATCCGGGTATACGACCCGGACGTCGTCCACCTGCACACGCTCCACGGATATTATCTTCATGTCGGGGCGCTTTTCGAGTATCTGAAGGAATCCGGGAAGCCGGTTGTTTGGACGCTCCACGATTGCTGGCCGATGACCGGCCACTGCGCAACACTCCCCGTAGCCGGCTGTGACCGGAGAAAAACCGGGTGCTTCTCCTGTCCTCAGCGAACGGACTACCCTGCGACATACGGACCGGACCGGAGTGCGGAAAATTACGCACGCAAGAAAGCCCTGTTCACCGGGCTTCCGAATGCGGTCGTCGTCTCTCCGTCCGCCTGGCTCGCCGGGATCGCGAGAGAGTCGTTCCTTAAAGACTATGAGATCCGGGTCATACCCAACGGCATCAACCTCGGCGTCTTTCGTCCGACGGAGAGCGATTTTCGGGATCGATACGGACTCGGGAACCGGAAAATCATCCTCGGTGCGGCGTATTCGTGGGAGCGGCGAAAGGGCCTTGCCGACTTCGTCCGCCTCTCAGAGCTGATCGATGAAAAAATATCGAAACAATTGTTACGTAACGACTGTTATCGTATTATTTTGCTCGGCCTCACGCCTAAGCAGATCCGGTCACTCCCGCCCGGCATCCTCGGACTTCCGAAGACCGACGACCCCCGCGAAATCGCTAAAATCTACTCGGCTGCGGACGTTTTTTTCAATCCGACCTATCAGGACAACTACCCGACGGTCAATCTGGAGGCACAGGCCTGCGGTACGCCAGTCGTCACCTACCGGACCGGCGGAAGCGTTGAAAGCGTCCCCGCCGAAGCAGTCTCGGAGCAGGGCGATATTGAGGGAGTCTGGAAAAAAATATGCTCCGGCACACTGGATGTCGTCGTCGACCGGAGCTTTGACATCCGGAACATGCTTTCGGCCTATCTGGATTTATACGAAAAGCGAATATAAGACCGGCCTCATCAACTGCGAAGAATACGGAAGCGGCAAATACCGAATCCATCGGAGCGGCGGAGCCGCGATTCCGGCGGTGGTTCACCACCCACAGGAAAAGAGCCGGTACATTTCAGAGCCCACGACACACCGCCGCGCTCATCGTATGGTGCGCCGGCACTCCGGAATAACAGACTGATCGGATACGAAGCCGAGTCTGGTTGGTATGGGGGCTATTTGAGAATTGCATCATTAAAGAAAATGTCTCTGTATCTTCTGCTCGATGTGTCTTGAATGTAAGGGGTGTTTGCTTGTTTCAAAAGTAGCGATGAGGTTGTAGCCGAGATGGTAGCCGGCGTTGCAATACTTCTCGATCTTATTTATAGTTTGTTCCGCATAAGAAGGATCGTCCATCATTCCGAAATGCTCCCACACAATCGCCTGCCTGGTCACCGGATGAAGGCATAAGAAATCCGGTCGCACGTATCCCAGTCCTTCAATTGGGATCGGGTACTCATATCGGAACACGATCCAATCCCGGGTGAGTGCGTCGGCAATCATGATTTCCGATTTCGATCGTACGCGCTCATTTCCGGCCGTAAGATGCTCCGGTGCATCCGGGTCAAATCCCATCTTTTCATATTCGACACGGACCCACTGCCGAAAGTAATCTTCATCCAGAAGTCGAATCGGAGTTACGAGTGATTTTCGAAACTCACTAAGTGAACGAAAAACCTCATCGACTTGTTCAGGGTGAAAGTTCCGCAGAAACTCACAAATTGCATTTTGTTCGCTGCGCATCGGGGTCAGAAGCTTCCTGTCATAATCTTTCTGCGCGAGCGTCTTCACGAGGGCAATATTTGCATGAGGAATATATTTACCCTTCCTGTCCGCAGAACAAATGCAATGATAATACTGGCGTCTGATTCCTTTTCTGCAAATTCTAAGTCTACCTTCCGGAGCACTTTTCAAGTCCTTCTCAAGTCTCGCAAGTTCCTCCTCAATTCCTGTTCTCCTTG
>JAAYIQ010000130.1 GCA_012523365.1 Clostridiaceae bacterium | reverse complement strand
CGGACGCGCTCACCCGCTCCATGCAGGCGACCGCGTCCTACGTTCAATACAGCGAAAACCGCGACGGCATGCTCTACACTCCGGAAATGTCCCGACGCGCCCGAAGCATCGAGCTGTGGGCGACGCTCAAATATCTGGGAAGATCCGGGCTCGCGGCGCTCGTCGATCAGCTCTGCGATCACGCCAAATATTTCGCGAGCCGCTTATCCGAGCAAGGCTTCATCGTCCCGAACGATGTCGTGTTCAACCAGATCCTCGTTCAATGCGAGTCGCCCGAAAAGACCCGCGAGACCCTCGCGAAGCTTCAAAACAGCGGAAAACTCTGGTGCGGCGGTACCGTCTGGAAGGACCTCCCCGCGATTCGGATCAGCGTATGCTCATGGCAAACCACGTACGAGGATATCGACGATTGCGTGCAAACTTTGGTCGAGTGCCGGGATTAGCAGGAATGCCGACGTTCGTCCGCTTGAGTCAATCTTTTTTTCTTTGACAAACCGTTTTCTTCCTCCTATTCTGGAATCGGATACTTTTTGCGAAGGAGGAATTTCAAGTTGAGTAAGATGTGCATGAAATGCGGCTATGAAGCCGGAGATCACCATAAATTCTGTCCCGGGTGCGGCGCGCCATTGAGTGATCCTCGATCGGCGAATCAAGCACCGCCCGGTAATCCGCCGCCCGGGTACTCATCACCGTCTCCTGTGTCGCCGAATTATCCGCCGCCCAATTATCCTCCGAATCAGTATTCTCCGCCTCCGTATTATTCGGCAAACTCCGACTCCGTCACACCGGACAAACTCGTCATTGAGCCGATCATCGCCGTCGTTCTCACCTTCGTTCTGTTTGGACTCGGCCAGATGTTGAACGGTCAAGTCGGCAAAGGCTTCGCGCTGTTCGGCGGACAAATTGCACTTGCGTTCGTGACGATGGGTCTCTCGATCCTTCCCGGTTATATATTTGTCTGCATAGACGCCTACATGTGCGCGAAAGCCCTGAAGGAAGGAAAAACCATCGGTAAATGGAGTTTCTTCGGTTCAACGTGATCCTGGTTTGCCGCCCGAATACTTTCCCGTATATTCCTTTTCGATAAAAAAATGTTCCTTATGCGCCACCGGGCTCCCCCGGTCAAAAACGACCTCGATGATGTAGGGCATCCAATTCAGGATCCGAAGAAACGAATCGTGACCGAAGTCCGGATCAAAGTGGCTCAGGATCGAGCTCAACGCAGTTGCGTGCGTGCCGATCACGATGTTCATGTCCCGGTCCTCCCGCTCGTTTGCGACTAGAATATCCCGAAGGGCGGCGACATTTCTCTCCCGCACCATCGACAGGGATTCGCCGCCTTCTTCATGGTAATCATGATCGGCCCATCGCTTCCGGAACATCTCTTGATTATTTCCGTTTACACCTTTTTGTCTCTCCCGCAAGCGCTCATCCGTGATGATCTCCCGACCGGCCAGCGCGGCGCTTTCCGAGATCGTTTCATAACTTCTCCGGTAGGGGCTACTGTAGAAGGCATCGATTGTCCGGTTTGCAAAAAACCGCGTCACTTCCCGCGCATCCCGGCTTCCCTCTTCCGTTAACGGACGCGTCCGGTCCTCCGCCCACTCGGAAACGGGTTGTGCGTGACGAACAAAGAATACGTGTATCATGACTCGGACCTCTTTTCGATAATATCCGTAGGGAACGCCGGATCGAGTCTCGATTCGGCACATCTCAGTGTCCCCTTCTGAATTATAATGAGTCTACCATAGTTTTTCATCGCCCTCGTGTGACGAAGGAGTTTTTTCCGCCTGATTTTCGAGCAAGCCAAGTCAAGAAATAAGTCTCGCTCACTGATATTCTGATCTCGAAAAGGAGGAAAGATGGAGCACCGGGAGAACATCGACGCCGTACAGCGAATGCAAAATTATATCGACGCGAATATCCGCTCGCCGATTACGCTTAACGACCTCGCGAAGGCCGCCGGTTATTCGCAGTGGCACTCCGCGCGGCTTTTCAAGGAGCTCATCAAAAAGACCCCTTTCGAGTACATTCGGGCGTTGCGGCTCAGTTTGGCCGCCGAAGAATTGCAAAATGGCCACCCACGGATCGTCGATGTCGCTTTCGATTTTGTGTTTGACTCCCACGAAGGCTTCACCAGAGCGTTTACCAAAGAGTTCGGCGTATCGCCGAAAAAGTACAGCACGCACCCCGTCCCGATCCGGCTCTTCATTCCCACACGTATCCGGGACTATTATTTTACGTTGCAAAAAGGAGATAGAACCATGAGTGAAAAGAACAACCCCAATACCGTTTTTGTCCAGGTGGTGGAACGCCCCGCCCGCAAGATGATCCTGAAACGCGGGATCAAAGCGACTCATTATTTCGAGTTCTGCGAAGAGGTCGGCTGTGATATTTGGGGGATCCTGTGCAGTATCAAAGACGCGATTTACGAGCCGGTCGGCTGTTGGATGCCCGACCGCCTGATCCCCGTGGGAACATCGAAGTATATCCAGGGCGTCGAAGTCCCGCTCGATTATACGGGAGAGATCCCCGAGGGCTTCGAGATCATCGATCTGGAGCCGTGTAAGATGATGATCTTTCAGGGCGAACCTTTCGAGGATGAGAAATTCAGCGAGG
>JAAYIQ010000129.1 GCA_012523365.1 Clostridiaceae bacterium | reverse complement strand
TTCCTTCAGCTTGGATACGTCCATGATTCACCTCAGCGGGATATTTTTCACCAGTTTATCATATATGTGAATCCGGGTGTAATCGGATATGCGAAAAATCCCCGCCGCGATGCCGTGCATGCGGCCGCAATGAGCTCCGCCGGCCGTGCGTTCGTTGACATCGCATGGGCGAAAACGTATACTTTCAATAGCCAAAATCAAAGGATAAGGAAGTGCCCGCCATGCGCGTATCGTCTTTGTTTATGCCCACCCAGAGGGAAGTACCCGCCGACGCCGAGATCATCTCTCATCAGCTGATGCTTCGGGCCGGACTGATGCGCAAGGTCGCGTCGGGGATCTATTCGTTCCTGCCGATGGGATATCGCGCTTTTCGAAAAGTGGAAAACATCGTCCGCGAGGAGATGGATCGCGCGGGTGCTCAGGAATTGATCATGCCCGCGGTTCTGCCCGCGGAAGTGTATATGGCGTCCGGTCGCTGGGATAAATTCGGGCCGGAAATGTTTCGTCTTCAGGATCGGAGCGGCCGGAGTTTTTGTCTGGGTCCGACGCATGAGGAGCCCTTCACCGAGGCGGTACGCGACAATGTGCGCTCGTATCGTCAGCTCCCGATCACGCTCTATCAGATCCAACATAAGTACCGGGACGAGAAGCGGCCGCGCTTCGGCGTGATGCGCGCGCGCGAGTTCGTGATGAAGGACGCGTACAGCTTTGACGCGGATGAGCAGGGGCTTGATCGCTCCTATCAGGCGATGTACGAGGCGTACTGCCGGATCTTTGATCGTTGCGGGCTCGATTACATTCTCGTACACGCCGACTCCGGCGCGATGGGCGGATCGGGCTCCCAGGAATTCATGGTCAAGTCCGATGTCGGCGAGGACGCGATCGCGTACTGCCCGGTATGCGAATACGCCGCCAATGAGGAGAAGGCGCCCTGTCCGGAGGTCGCGCCTTTCGACGGCGAGACCGAGGCGGTCGAGAAGATCCATACGCCGAATTTCAGGACCATTGAGGAGTTGATGGCATTTCTCGGCCTGCCGCCGACGGAATTTGCCAAGACCCTGTTATATGATATCGACGGCAAAATCGTTGCCGTAATGGTCAGGGGAGACCGGGAGGTCAATGACGTTAAACTGAAGAATCTGTTTGACGCGACCGAGGTGGTTCTGGCCGGCCCCGCCGATGTTGAGCGCGTGACCGGTGCCGCGGTCGGGTTTGCCGGCCCGGTCGGGCTTGCCGAACCGATACCCGTCATCGCGGATCACGAGATCGTCGCGATGGGAAATTTTGTCGTCGGAGCCAACGAGACCGATTATCATTTGAAAAATATCAATATCGGGTGCGATTTCCAGCCGACTCAGGTTGCCGATGTCCGAAGCGCCGTCGAGGGCGATCCCTGTCCGTCCTGCGGAAAGCCGCTGGCGATGTGCCGGGGCATCGAGGTCGGACACATCTTTAAACTCGGCACCAAGTATTCCGAGGCGCTCGGCTGTAACTATCTGAACAGCGACGGCGAGGAGAAGCCGATGATCATGGGATGCTACGGGATCGGCGTCGGGCGGACGCTCGCGGCGATCATTGAACAGCACTACGACAAGGACGGTATCATCTGGCCGATCTCCGTTGCGCCGTATCAGGTCATTATCGTGCCGACCAATTCGACGGACGGGATGATCAACACGATGGCATCCGAGATTCACGACCGTTTGGCAAAGTCCGGTGTCGAGGTCCTTCTCGACGACCGTGACGAGCGCCCGGGCGTTAAGTTCAAAGACGCCGATCTGATCGGCATACCTCTGCGCGTGACCGTCGGACGCAAGGCGGCCGAGGGCAAAGTCGAGTTTAAACATAGAATCGGCGGAGAAGTGACGGAGTTGACGCCGGACGAGGCAATCGCCGAAGTGCTCCGCATGATCGGGCGATAATTTTCGGGAACGGATAAATAAAGAGGCACCCCCCTAAGGTGCCTCTTTTGTATCGAACCGGCGATTCCCGAATCGCAACCGATCGTTTCGGTCGCGACGGGTATGCCGCTAGTTGTTCTTCCGGATATTGGAAATAATGAACCAGATCATACCGCCGGTCGCGCCGAAGTTGGCCATGAAGATATTCATCAGAATGGAACGCGTGTAGTCAAACACACCGGCATGATACGGATAAGCCAGAAATACGGAGCCGACCGAAGTGCTGTTCGGACCCGAGACGGCGTTGATGTGCGCAACGATCTGAGGCGCAGTGATGATCGCCAACGCGAAATACAAAAGGACTCCGAGGATCCCGACCGAGATCAGAAGGCCGCGCACCTTGACCGTGCGCGCGAATTTCCGGTACGGGAGAAAAACGCAGAGTGACATAGCGACTCCGGCCAGCAAATAAAAGAGCGCCAGGTCGGTCATTGCCATCATAAAAAGCAGAAGGACACCGATCAGTCCGCCCGCAAGTGCGGCAATGGATCCGGGCAGATAGAGCTCGGGTTCGCTGATGTCCGCCTTTGCGTAGGGGGAAAACTTCTGATTGTTCGTCCGCTCCTGGAGACTGCCGCACAGATCGTCCGTCGTCCTTTTGAAGCAGGAGGGGCACAGGTAAGCGCGAAGGCTCTCGATCTCGTACGGACGGATATCGTCTCCGGTTTCACCGCACAGGTAGCACCCGCTGTCGATGTTCATATTGAATCCGATCGAATCGATGATCTCCAGGATCCGATTCAGTCGGAATTTCCAGTTCTGCTCAACATGCAAGATGATGCATATGGAGTTCTCGTCGATTTGAAGAAGAGATTTCCTGCTGTCGATGTATTCCCGGAAAGACTGGCAAACACGGCTCATATCGTCGTCCGACAGATGAGAGGCACCAAAGCGGATCTCGATGATCGCGCGGCTCGGAATGAATTCGAGCGTCACCAAAAGACCGTTCATGTTGCCGGTAAAGAAATTGGTTCCGGTCTCAACAAGCGATGTATCCGTGATGATTTCGTAGGCGAAATCGTTCATAGACGTGTGCCGGCCTCCGTATACTCCGACGCGGCGATCACCCGAATCGCCGTGTTTCGGGAATAATCATTTTTACAAGAAGTATTACATACGTGGATTATAGTAGAAAAACAATCGCACGTGAAGTAAAAAAACAAGGGAAACGATTCGTTCTCGGATGAACGGCCTTTTATGATCCGGAAAACCTCCGGATAAGGGCGCAATCCATGCGAAAGAATAAAGAGAGGGCACGGTCCCGGGGATCGCGATTCCTCATCGGCGGCCTCGGTTCAGTCCGTGCGAGAACCCGCGGAGTCTTCGTCCTCAAGTCGGATCTCATAAAGAGGCTCAATGGAGAACGTTCGCCCGGAAAGGCCGTAATGGACGTTGTCCCGGGCGATTTTCGCGAAAATCAGGCACGAAGCGAAAAGCTGTTGCCGCCTCGGGAAGCCTCCGGCGGCGGTCCGGAAATGCCGGTTATACGCGTTGCGTCCGTAATTGCCGTCTCCGACGATCGGGTGACCGATATACGCCAGATGCGCGCGGATCTGATGGGTGCGCCCGGTGACCAGCTCCGCTTCGATCTCGGAAACGCTCTCGCCGTCGGGTCCCGCATTCTTGAAAACATTGAGCACCCGGTAACGTGTCGTGATCGGAAGATCATTGTCGCCCGGCTCGTCATGGATAAAAACATTGCCGCGGGCAGGCTTCTCGAGCCAGGCCGTCAGCTCCTTCATCAGGGTATCGTCGGAGCAGACACAGGGGGTCCCCTCTTCGGGCACGCCCCGAACGAGACAACGGTACCGCTTGGTGATGAGGTTTTCGCGAAAAAGACGGATCGCCTGCTCCAGGCTGTCCTTGCTCTTGGAAAGCAGTACCAGACCGCCGGTGTTCATGTCGATTCGATGGCACAGGTCGATCTCGGGGTTGCGCCGGTCGCGGCGGATGATCTCGATCAGGGTATTGCCGGATTCGCCCTTGCCGGGGTGTACCGAAAGCCCCGGACGCTTATTGACCAGAAGAAGGCCGTCGGTCTCGAAAACCACGCGATAGTCGTCATAATCGCTGTCCGGTGCCGTTCCGTCTTTCACAAAGCAGGAGTTCGGCAGCCAAAGCTCGACCCGATCGCCCTCCGATAACTCCAGGTCATCGGATACACGACGGCCGTTGATCTTTATGTCGCGTCCGCGCAGGGCCTTCCGGAGCATGGTCACATTCAGGACGGGAAAAGCGAGGAGGGATGCCCGAATTAACTTTTTACCGGATTGTTCCGGCGATACGATGAAACTTTTCATGAAATCCTCCTCGGCGTCCGCGAAAAAGGTGCGGCGTATCCCTAATACTACCAAATGCCGGCCCGGAAAAAAAGGGTGACGACGCATCGGCTCTTCACATATTTCCGTGAAACACAGAATCAGTGCTTTTCTGCAACGAAAGCGATATTCCGGCAACTGGAGCGATGATATGTGCGATACACCGACGAGAGAAGCGATTCGTCCGTAGTTTCATCTCGAATACCGA
>JAAYIQ010000128.1 GCA_012523365.1 Clostridiaceae bacterium | reverse complement strand
TTGTAAAAGAACGCCGGATCTTATACAATAAAGAAAACCAGAACACGCGGTATTGAAAACTATTATCTCCGGGAGGCTGATATGTCAACCAATAAATCATTTTGGAAAAGATGGCTGGAAGGCAAACAGGATAAGGTGCCCGACGATGATAAGGCCGAAGCGTCGG
This sequence comes from Clostridiaceae bacterium, assembly GCA_012523365.1. Taxonomy (GTDB): domain Bacteria; phylum Bacillota; class Clostridia; order Saccharofermentanales; family Saccharofermentanaceae; genus JAAYCT01. The sequence continues at coordinate 4,496 of JAAYIQ010000128.1, read as the reverse complement.
CATCTTCGGAGGATTCGCTCGAGGAGGGGCTCAAAGGCTTGTCGTTGATCGAATCCGGCAAAGCCGTCGTCTCACGTTTTCGAAGGAAAACGCAATCACTGGGCGAGGAAATCGGAAACAGCATCACGCACGGCGTGATGGCGATCTTTATGCTGGGCATTCTTCCGTATGCGGCAATTCGAGCGTATAACCGGGCGCCGGAGGGACAGGAAGCGCTGGATGCTTTCGGCACCTCGGTTTTTGTCATCTCTGTATTTTTAATGTTTCTGTCTTCGACGATTTATCACTCGATGGCGAGGGCAACAAAGCATAAGGCGGTCATGAACCGCATCGATCACATCATGATTTTTTTCGCGATCGCCGGAACGTATACGCCGATTTGCCTTTCGGTTATCGGCGGGTCATGGGGATTAGGTCTTTGTATCGCGCAATGGGCGCTGGTGATTGCGGGCACCCTATTTAAGGCGCTGGCCTTTTCCAAGTCGATTCGTTCCTACGTTTTTACAATCGCGATCTATCTGCTGATGGGCTGGATGGTATTGCTGTGCCTCCCGCTTCTCAAAGAAACGGCCAGTGCGGCGACTTTTTGGCTGATCGTAGCCGGCGGCTTCTGTTATACGGCCGGTATCGTATCCTTTGCGCTCAAGTTTAAGTTCTCTCACATGGTATGGCATTTTCTCGTTGATTTCGGAGCGATCTGCCATCTGTTGGCGATCGTGTTTTTTCTTCGATAATCCGTCGGGATCATCTTGAAAGAAACCGGCCCGGACTCGTTTCCGTGGCCGGTTTTTTTGCGTAAATTATTTCGCGGAGTGAGTGAAACGGTTTGTTTTCGGAGCTGATTTTCGAGAAAATGCCGTGATACGAAGCGTTTCCGCCTTTTTCGAGAAATTTATTGCATTTTAACTACATATAGTGTTTTCCTGTTGACGGAACCACAATATTTAGTTAGAATTAGGTCACCTCAAACGATGAATTCGCGTGTTTTTTTGAGGAAAAGGAGCGGAAATGAAGATCGCGGGATTGATGAAGATGACATTGCTTGATTATCCGGGACAGGTCGCCTGTACGGTATTCACGAGCGGCTGTAATTTTCGTTGTCCCTTTTGCCATAACGCGTCTCTGGTTTTGCCGGAAAGAAGCAACGGAGAGGAATATTCCGAAGAAGATTTTTTCGCGTTTCTTACCAAGAGAGCCAACATCCTGGACGGTGTTTGTATCTCCGGAGGAGAACCTCTGCTTCACAAAGACATCACGACTTTTATTCGGCGGATCAAGGCGATGGGATTTAAGGTCAAGTTGGACACGAACGGTTCCGACCCGGACGCGCTTCGCGTGCTTTTGGACGAGGGGATTGTTGACTTTGTGGCGATGGATATCAAGAACTCCCCGGAAGAATATGCCGGGACATGCGGGCTGATGAATGCACCCGTCGAAGATGTCGGCGAGAGCATCCGGCTTCTCCTTTCCGGACGGGTGCCGTTCGAATTCCGAACGACGGTCGTCGACGAATTGCATGATGAGAAGAGAATGCGTAAGCTCGCGCAATGGATCAGCGGAGCACCGCGCTATTTTTTGCAGGCTTACACCGATACGGATGATGTAATTGAAAAGGGATATCATACCTGCTCGGAACAAAAGATGAACGATATTCTCCGGGCGGTCGCGGAGTTTGTTCCGGCTGTGGAAATTCGCGGCGCTTCAATCGGGAAATAATGATACTCGGGATATAAGGAGGGTGGCACAATGTACCAGGTAGTGAAAAGGGACGGCAAGACGGCAGACTTCAATCTTTCTAAGATCGCTGCGGCGATCACGAAGGCTTTCGAGGCGCAGAATAAGGAGTATAACCCGGATATCATCGATTTCCTTGCGCTCAAGGTGACCGCGGATTATTCGTCCAAGATTAAGGACGGCCGCATCACCGTTGAGGAGATTCAGGACAGTGTGGAGAGCGTTCTTCAGAGAAGCGGATATGAGGACATCGCCAAGGCATACATCCTTTATCGTAAACAGCGCGAGAAAATGCGTTATATGAAATCCGCGCTTCTGGACTATAAGGAACTCGTTGACAGCTATGTCAAGATCAACGATTGGCGAGTCAAAGAGAACTCTACGGTTACTTATTCCGTCGGAGGATTGATCCTGAGCAACTCCGGGGCGATTACCGCGAATTACTGGCTCAGCGAGATTTACGACGATGAGATCGCTAAGGCGCACCGGAATGCCGATATGCATATTCACGATCTTTCAATGCTGACCGGATACTGTGCCGGTTGGTCGCTTCGCCAATTGATTCAGGACGGGCTCGGCGGAATTCCCGGGAAGATCACATCTTCTCCGGCCAAGCACCTGGCATCGCTTTGCAATCAGATGGTCAATTTTCTGGGTATCATGCAGAACGAATGGGCCGGAGCGCAGGCGTTCTCGTCGTTTGACACCTATTTGGCCGCGTTCGTCAAAGCGGATCAACTGACTTACAACCAAGTCAAGAAAGCGATTGAGTCATTTATCTACGGCGTGAATACACCGAGCAGATGGGGGACACAGGCGCCGTTTTCCAACATCACCCTCGACTGGGTCGTTCCGAATGACCTTCGGGATCAACCGGCGATCGTCGGCGGGAAAGAAATGGATTTCACATACGGCGACTGCCAGAAGGAAATGGATCTGGTCAATCGCGCGTTTATCGAGATCATGGTGAACGGCGACGCGAACGGAAGAGGCTTTCAGTATCCGATCCCGACCTATTCGATCACCCGTGATTTCGACTGGTCCGACACGGAGAATAACCGTTTGCTTTTCGAGATGACGTCCAAGTACGGAACGCCATATTTCTCGAATTACATCAACAGCGATATGGAACCCAGCGATGTTCGCAGTATGTGCTGTCGCCTGCGTCTGGATCTTCGTGAACTGAGAAAGAAGTCCGGAGGATTCTTCGGAAGCGGCGAGAGCACGGGATCGGTCGGCGTTGTGACGATCAACCTGCCGCGTATCGCGTATCTGGCGAAGGACAAAGAGGATTTTTATCGGCGTCTCGACAAGATGATGGACCTGGCGGCGCGCTCTCTGAAGGTGAAAAGAGCGATGATCACCAAGCTTCTGGGAGAGGGACTGTATCCTTATACCAAGCGATATTTGGGCACTTTTGATAATCACTTCTCGACCATCGGGCTGATCGGGATGAACGAGGTCGGCTTGAACGCCGCTTGGCTCGGAAAGGACTTGACTTTCCCGGACACGCAGGCCTTCGCGAAGGAAGTTCTCAACTATATGCGCAATCGCCTTTCGGACTATCAGGAGAAGTACGGAGATCTCTATAACCTGGAAGCGACGCCCGCGGAATCGACCGCATATCGTCTGGCCAAGCACGACAAGAAAAATTACCCGGATATCGTTACCGCCAACGAGGCCAGCGGAGTGCCGTACTACACCAACAGCTCGCACCTGCCTGTCGGATTCACCGAGGATATTTTCGAGGCGTTGGATATTCAGGACCGGCTCCAGACCCTATATACTTCGGGAACCGTGTTCCACGCATTCCTCGGCGAGAAGATGCCGGACTGGCGTGCGGCGGCGGCCCTTGTGAGAAAGGTAGCCGAGAACTACACGCTTCCGTATTACACATTGTCTCCGACCTATTCGATTTGCACCGATCACGGCTATCTTCCCGGTGAACAGAAGTCTTGCCCGCATTGCGGCAAGAAAACCGAAACTTACAGCCGGATCACCGGATACTATCGCCCGGTGCAGAACTGGAACGACGGCAAGGCACAGGAATTCAAGGACAGAAGGCTTTACGAGATCGAGAAGTCCGCGCTGAACCCGAACGACAGAGTCGGAGGAATCGTTCCGGAAAATCCCGCATCGGAAGTTGCCGCCCCGGAGATGATTGTCGCGCCCGTCGCCGGGAACGGGATGAGAACGATGCTTTTTACGACGAAGACCTGCCCGAACTGTAAGATGGCAAGGCAGATCCTGGATACCGGCAATGTGGTCTATGATTTGATCGATGCGGAGGAGCACGCGGCGCTCTGTAGAGAATATAATGTCAGCCGGGCCCCGACACTGGTCGTTGTGGAGGAAGATCGCGTATCGACGCTGAGCAATATAGCCGGCATCAAGCAATTCGTAAAGGGATAACGGGATGAAGGATCTGATTGTCATCGGCGGCGGGTGCGCAGGTTTGACCGCCGCCCTTTACGCGGGGCGTGCGGGGAAAAGCGTGCTGGTTTTTGAGGCCGAGAACATCGGCGGACAGATCACTTCGGCACCGTTTGTGGACAATTATCCCGGTGCACCGCATATCAGCGGAATGGAGTTTGCCGATAAACTTTTCGAGCAGGTACGAGAGGTAGGCGTTGAGCTTGAACTGGAGCGGGTAATCGCCGTGGAAGCAAATGGGGATCACAAGACCGTGGTGACCGAGGACGGCCGTTACGATTGCGAAAGTGTAATCATCGCGACGGGAGCGAGACACAGGAAACTCGGAC
>JAAYIQ010000015.1 GCA_012523365.1 Clostridiaceae bacterium | reverse complement strand
GTAAGAAGTCTCCGCAAATAAGGCGATGAGGGCCAGACACGAATTCTAGCCCTCGAGCCCTTCTCTGATGTGTAAAGATTAGATTAATCGCCGGACTGGTAAATGGTTTCCCCCGGTTTGACCAGCCCGAGTTGGTCGCGCGCGATTTGCTCGATATACTCATCCGATCCGACCAGACTCTTCATATTGTTAGCTTGCTCATTCTCGGCGATCGCTTCTCTTTCCATCTGTATCAGTTCTTCGGAACGCGCCGATACACGATCGTAAACTGTATTTTGTCGGATCAACATTGAACCGACGACAGCAATTAAAACCAGGAAAAAGACGACGACGATAACCCTGGCAATCGGATATCCTCCGCCACGAAATCCGCCTGAAATATCTCTTGTTTTCGCACTCGTCGCCATTTTACTCTTCACAACTCCGTTTGTAACATTCGTCTAAGGTCATTGTATTCATTCCGCAAGGGCAGTTCAATGTCAATCGACGGGGAAAACGATGGTTTCCGCCGAAATGCAAAAAGATGTCATGTCCGTGTAATGTCGGAGTAACGATCGCGACCCATCCGTTCATCAAATTCGCTCGCCGGAATCCCGCGGAAGAATTTCGTACATATCCTGCGCATCTTCTTTGCGAACGGTATCCTTGACCGAAAGCACCCGGATCGAAGTCGTTCCGTTTCCGAAAGCGATGTCGATTCGGTCCCCCTCGGCGATTTCCGCGGACGGCTTTGCCGGCCTACCGTTCACACTGACCCGACCGGCGGCGCATACTTCGTTCGCAACGGTTCTTCTTTTAATAATTCTGGAAACCTTCAGGAATTTATCGATCCTCATCGACATCTCCTTTCTTTTTCACCTCGTCCCATAAGTGATCCATCTCGGCTAAAGCCAGCGTATCAAGCCGTACCCCTCGTTTCTCCGCCGCGGCTTCCATTTTCGAAAAGCGCCTCAAGAAACGTTCATTCGCACGGTTTAACGCGACCTCCGGATCCATCCCCAAAAGGCGCGCGTAATTCACAACAGCAAAGAGAAGATCACCGGTTTCCGACTCCAATCTGTCATACCGTTCGGGCTCATCACCGGCGTCCACCTTCGAATAGGATAGCGAGCCGTCCCGAATCAGCTCGCACTCGATCTCTGACAGTTCCTCGTCGATTTTTTCGCGCGCCCCGAGTGCGTCAGGCCAATCAAAACCGGCCTTGGCCGCCCTTTTCTGTAACTTCTCGCTTCTCATCAGCGCAGGCAATCCTGTCGGCACGTCGGCCAGCGTTTGAGAGAAGTTGTTTTGATTCTTCTCCGCCATCTTATTCTTTTCCCAGACTGACAAAACGGCCTCCGGAGAATCCGCGGAATCGGTCCCGAAAACATGCGAATGGCGGGAAATCAATTTACGGCAAATATTGTCCGCCACATCATCAAGCGAGAAAGTCCCCTCTCGTTCTGCCATCGCCGAGTGGAAATATACCTGCAAAAGCACGTCTCCCAGCTCGTCTTTGACCCGGTCCGGATCGCCGATGTCAATCGCATCTACCGTTTCATAGGCCTCCTCAATCAGATTTTTCCGGATGCTCCGATGTGTCTGAACCTTGTCCCAAGGACAACCGTCGGGACCCAGCAGTCGATCCATGATCGCCCGCAAATCCTCCGGAGCAAATTTCCTGTTGTCGGATAAATTCCATACATCGTTCATCTGTTCTTCCTTCCGTTTCTACTCATTCGGACCTTGCGTATACCAATCTTCGGCATTTACAACAATCGAATTTGAAATCTGTCAAACACGACCGTTTCCGTGTATTGTTCCGCGAAAAAAATCGTTTGGTGAAATGCGGCGAATTCATGCGTGTTTTTTGACAGCCAAAGCGGAATGGGAATTTCCATCCTCTTACATAACCGAATCAGGAGTATTTCGAGTTCCTTAACAAAGGTCTCCTCCACTCCCTCGCTGAGCACCTCCGCCTGAGCAATCATTCGATTTGCCTTAAAGAGTTTCCCTTCCAATCTCATCGTGTTTCTCCCTTGCCGCAATTCTGCCTACTATCCTTAACACTCTATTCACCCAGAGTGAATGGCATCGAAACATTTGGTTGTTATTATGAAGTCGTATCGAGCAAAGACTCCTTACTTCATAACACCCTCCTTACAGATGCCGACGCCCCCCGTCGGTATCTTCTTTTTCCCCACCCATTATATATCATAAGCGCTATATCCGTTCAGTTTGTGATATGCTAAAATCTGATTGTAATATCACAAAAGGCCGGTGATAAAATGGCGCGTAACTCCGAGATCAGCGAAATCGTACGCAGAGATAATCTGCAAACGCTTGAGCAGCGGTATCCGATTCATTATCGGAGACTTTCAAGTGTTCCGGTTCAGATGCACATCACGGGCAACAAACTCAGAATTCGTTTTTTCGTGCGCTACTCCGGCAAATTGCTTCACTATTTCCCCGGGACAAACATAACCTACGCCGATGTATTTGAGGCTGGCGTCCGCTCGAACTGGGCAGGTAAATACCCGTTCGACTGGATGGCCGACGACGGATACGAGAGAGCCAAAGCAAAGGCCAGTTTCAGGGTACTTACCAACGAGAACAACCCGATGGACGAAGAGCTTTTCCCTGAATCTCCCTCCGCGCGTGTCAGTGTGGAGTTCATACGTCACGGCAGCGCCGAAGCGATAAACGAATATCCCAAGCAGCGTTTTTTCCGGGTTACCTTTACCCTCTTCCGGTCTTTTCCCGCACATGTCCTCAGTCCGCCATGGCGTTGGTATTGGGGATTTTTCAAAAGTTTCCAGTTGGAGGCGACTCATCTGAACTGGTCCAGGACACATCCGGGGAAAGTCGTCCTTCAAAAACAATCCAACCGACACTCTTTTCAGCAGACCGGCGCGCATGAGGTCGGCCATCTGTTGGGCATCGGCGATGCGTACGGAGCGAATTACCGTTTCTTTTTTGAGGCACCGAACACGGGCAATTATATGATGTGTCACAATCGGCAAGTTCAGTCGGATGAATTGGAAATGTCTCTAACCGCCCACCTGCGTAACCGCATGCAATATTTCCCCAAGAAATTCATACCCTCCGTTTTCCTCTCCGGCGTCAAGAGAACCATGAAGCTTCAAATCAACCCGATTTTCAAGAGACCGAGAAAGAGCAACATATAGAATACAATCCGGAACGGGTTAAGATACGGAGAAATTGCTCAGCGACGCGATTTCTCTTCTTTTGGGGACCGTAATCATGACTAAGTTGTAAATTGATTCAAATTTGCGCCATATTTCGCTTTCTCACAACATCCTTTGATATTGTATGGAGCCTTAATTCGATGTAGAATAGTTCTATAGCAAAGTACAAATACCCGAAACAGGCTAATAAGAAAGCTTCGGGGGTTTTGTATCCAGAGGAGGTTCACATGAAAAAGTGTCCGGATTGTGGTATGGTCATCGCCAATCAGGCGATTCGTTGCCCCAAATGCAAATATGATTTCACGGATGGTCAGGGAGCGGCATCGGCAGGCACTTCTTCTGTTAGTGCGGTGAAGAGTGTCGCCACGATCATGCCTATGGTTGTGGTCAACAAGGACAATGTCGACGAACTGTACGCAGACTTGAAATCCCGTATCATCAAACGCAAGACCGAGTTTGATCATTTTGCGGATTTTCTCGAGAACCGTACTTCTTGGATGACGTCACCCGCAGCAATCGAAGGATCCATGGCGCATGAGAAGGGTCTTCTGATCCACTCCGTCGGGGTAGCGAAGCAATTGCTGCGCATTAAGGAGGCCTTGATGCCTCAGCTTGATGATGAATCAGCTATTATTATGGCTCTTTTCCACGACGTCGGAAAAGTCGGGGTTGAGGGTAAGCCGCTTTTCCTCGTTGAGGAGAAGATCACCACCTCGGCACTCGGTTTGGGTCTCGGAAGAAGCACGACTTCTTCCTACATTATCAACCCCAAACTCGTGCACATGAGCGTTGGCGTGAGAAGCCTGTTCCTTGTTTCCCAGTATATGCTTCTTTCCGACGATGAGGCACAAGCAATCTGCTATCAGGGCGATCGCAGTCAGATCACAGGCAAAGAGAATCCTTTGACCATGGTTCTGGAGACGGCAAACAAATGGCAGACCAAGATTTACGAGAGCGACGAAGTCATGAAGCAGTATAATTTCTCCACGACCTCAATGAAGTAAGCGTTAAATCTTTTCGATTTGAAAGACCCGGAAGCCGAGAGGTTTCCGGGTCTTTTTCGGAGATATAAGTTCACCGCTACCGGCGGAAATCTACACTCGATCAGGAATTATTCGGGATTTTGACCTTATTGCGAGTATCCAAAATACCCAGAAACACACGGACGACATTCGGATCGAACTGCGTACCGGAATGCTCGGTCAGTTCACGAACCGCCGCTTCCTCCGGCATCGCTTTTCGATAAGGCCGATCCTGCGTCATTGCGTCATACGCGTCAACTACCGAAAGAATCCTCGATATCAACGGGATCGATTCACCGGCAATACCTTGAGGATAGCCCTTCCCATCCCATCTTTCATGATGCGTCAGAATGTAGTCCGCGATCGGTACCAGTTCCGGCGATGTTATCGCAATTCGGTAACCGATCTCGGTATGCCGACGCATCATTGCCCATTCTTCGGGGGTCAATTTGCCGGGCTTATTCAGGATGTCATCATTAATGCCGATCTTTCCGATATCATGAAGAGTCGCAAGCAGTTCGAGCTCGCTGAGTTCCACTTGGTTCAGGTGCATGCTCACACCGACCTCTTTGGTTAATTCCGCCAATCGTTCCGAATGATCCTCGGTTTCCTGGCTCCTGGCACTCATCGTCTGTTTAATGGATTCCACGATACCGCTGTGGAGGCTCTTGCGTTCGAGCAGTTTGCGCTTACTCATGTTCTCTTCCGCCAACTTCCGGACGGATGCCAGCGTGATATCGGGCAAATCCTTCGTTGCGTAACCGAAGGTCATATGAATCCGGTCGAAATCATTCGAAAAGGACTTATTGTGTTCATCAAATGCGGCCTCAATCGAATGAAGGATTTTCTGCGCGCCTTCTTCGTCGGTTTTCGGAAGCAAAATTCCAAAATCATCTCCCCCGATGCGCGCCAGGATATCCCCTTCCCGAAGGCACTTGAAGATCAGACGAGCCGCCTCCACCAGGATCCCGTCACCCTTTTCGGTTCCGAAAGCATCATTGATCAGCTTCAATCCGTCGATATCTCCGACAATCACCGAAATCGGAAGCATCGAGGCATCGCCTTCCATACGGAATTTTTCAGCCAGAAATTGTCTTCTGTTATAAGTTCCGGTCAGCGTATCGTGCGTGTAAAGATACTCAATCTGACTCTCCTTATTCCTCCGGGCGGTGACATCGATGATCAAGCCCTCTAAGGCAATTACTTTCTCATTCTTATCGAAAATCGCCTGTCCCTGCTCATAAACCCAGATGCTCTCCCCGGTCACCTTCGTGATCGGATACTCTCCGCGAAAAGGTCGTTTCTCTTGTATAGCGATATTCCATTCATTCCATATCAATTCTCGAAAACCGGGATTGATCAAATCATTATAGGACATTTCCGCGTTCCCGATAATGCTATCAGGACGGTAGCCGGTCAACGCAAGAAAACCCTCGGATACATATTCCATCGTCCATTCCCGATCGTATTGACAACGGTATGCCATCCCCGGAAGGTTCTCCAGAATCATTGCTTTGCTTCGTTCGCTCTCTTCGAGGCGCGTTCGCTCCAAACGACGTGCCGTGACATTCGACAACACGACTAAAGCGTTCGAATCGACAGGAACAATCCTGCACTCAAAGTATAAGTCCCGGGAGATACGCACTTCTTCCAGAATAATCAACTTATTTTCATCGATCGAACGCCGGATCGCGTTAAGTATAACTTGTGCCCCATCGCCGATCTGACTGCATCCTTCGTCAGGTGATATCAAATGCTTCGCGTCTGTTCCAAAAGAAACGCTTTCGATTTTGTCATCACATGATAAAATACAACCGTTGCGGTCAACATACGCCACGCCGTCAAACATCAATTCGATGGCCGCAACCATCTCCCGGTCCTTCTGACCTTTGAGATCCATGCTGATTACTCCTGTGCCTTTTTTTTACTTACTCTTCATAATATCGGTTTTGATATGTTTAAGCAACAATTCCAATTTTTGTTTGCACGTTCGACACAAATATATGACCGTGCGATTTTCTCTCGCAGTGACACTCCTCGGTTCTATACGACAAACCCAAAGGCCATCGCTGTGCTATTATTCTTATATCACTTCGCGATTTGAAAAGAGAAACGGAAAATTATGGACCGAAAGACGACCGAGTCTCGAGATTACTATGATCGAATAGCATCCGGGTATGTTGACTCCGCGGAAAACGGCTTCACCCGGGCTTTCGTAAAGCATATCGCCCGGGATCTCCCCCTTCGCCCGCATGACCGCGTTTTAGACGTCGCGTGCGGCCCGGGAGAATTACTGCGACTGCTGTCGAACCGGGAAAGCACTATAACAGGTGTCGGCATAGATGTCTCTCCCGAAATGATCCGTACAGCCCGACGATCGAACCCCGGAGCGGAAAGTCTGACGCCACGACACGTTTTTCGAGCAACGGCCTGGAAAGGAATCGCACCATGAAAATATCGGACATCGATAACGGAAAAGCGTTCGACTTCGGAAAAACCTCCGCGGATTACGCGCAGTACCGGGACATCTACCCCGATTCTCTCTACGCGAAAATGCTCGATGCGGGCATCGGCCGAAGCGGCAGCAAGATCCTCGATCTAGGGACCGGAACCGGCGTCTTTCCGCGCCGCATGTGCCGGTTCGGCGCCTCTTTTCACGGAGTCGACATCTCGTCGGAGCAGATTCACGAAGCCCGAAGGCTCTGTACGGATCAACACTTGCCGGTGACCTTTTCGGTAGGAGCGGCCGAGGATATCGCATTCCCGGACAAGTCCTTTGACGCCGTGACCGCCGTTCAGTGCTTCTTGTACTTTAATAAGGAAAAGGTCCTCCCGACCATCCATCAGGTCCTGCGCGATGACGGGCTTTTCGCAACAGTATGGATGGCTTGGCTCCCCGGGGAAAGCGAGATCGCGGGAAAAACCGAGGATCTGATCCTCAAGTATAATTCCGGGTGGCAGGGATGCGGGTATACCCGTCAGGGATCCGATGTACCCGAGTGGTCTTTACCTTATTTCCGGATCCGTCGGATCGAAAACTATGTCGAGGACATCCCTTTCGATGCGACCTCTTGGATGGGCCGGATCCGAGCCTGCCGCGGCGTGGCCGCCTCGATGGACCCCGATACGATCAAGCGATTTCAGGACGAGCACGAGGCCATGCTGTCGGGCTTGACCGTCAAGACCTTCACGATCCCTCACCAGATACTGATCCACGTATTTGACAAGAAGCTCGAAACGTGAAAAGACCCTCCCGCTTATCCGGCGGGAAGGTCTCGGAAATTCGTTATGAAGAACCATTTTCTGCCTATAGCAGGTCGGCCTTCCCGAAATTGATTTGACCCTTTTCATCCGTCAATCCGTCGTTTGCGTGAACACATTCGATCCGGCCGACAAACATCTCGTGCGAACCGGTCCGGATCGAGTCAACGATCACACACTCGATGTTGACCGGGCAATCGGTGAGGATCGGCGCGTCGATCCGACTCGCGCGGGTGCTTTGGATTCCGAATTCCTTGAACTTGTCGATATTTCTTCCGGAAACGCTTCCCGTATAATCGAAAAGCGCCTTGCCTTCTTTTCCGGGTAAATTCACGACAAAGCAACCGGCTTCCTTAATCATCTCATACGAAAACCTCGACGGAACGATCCCGACCATCACCATCGGCGGGTCGTAACTGCAGTTACAGCAATATCCGACCGCCAAGGCGTTATCGCGCCCGCTTTTATCCGTTACCGATACGATCGCCTTCGGACAAGGCTGGATCGCCGATTTCATCTG
>JAAYIQ010000127.1 GCA_012523365.1 Clostridiaceae bacterium | reverse complement strand
GGATGTCTTCGAAGCGGTGGTGGTTCCGACGGCCTTGCGCGCGCTGGCGGTTCTGTCCGGCGCCGTGCGGTGGTTTCTCGCGGGAACGCGGTTGGCGCCCTTGGCTTCCGCTCCGTAGCCGTATCCGTATCCGTAGCCGTAGATGTGATCCTTGCGGCCGGCGTGATTGAGGACCGCGCCGATCACGTTCGCGCTCGCGCGAAGAAGGGTCGAATGCGCTTCTTTGACCGAGTCTCGGGAGGTCTTTCCGTTCTTGACGATCAGGACGACGCCGTCGACCATCGGCGAAATGATCTGCGTGTCCGGCACGAGAAGCACCGGCGGAGAATCGACCACAACGTAATCGAATTCTTTTCGAAATTCATCAAGAAGGGTCCGGAATCGATCCGAACTCAGGAAGCGGCTCGGATTGCTCGGCTTACGCCCCGCGGTAATCAGATAGAGGTTCGGGATCTTCGCCTTGTAGATGGCCTGACGCCAATCCTCACCCTGCGAGATGATGTCGCTGAGGCCGTGGGAATTGACTAGATTGAACAGAAGATGCGCGGTCGGATTGCGCATGTCCGCGTCAACGATCAGGGTCTTCTTATCGGAAGAGGCCATCGCCGCGGCGGTATTGACCGCGATCGTCGTCTTGCCCTCGTTCGGAAGCGCGGATGTAAAAAGAATCGTCCTCTGCTTCGCCTCGACGAAGGAGAAATCGATATTTGCTTTGAGTTTCCCGAAAATCGACGCAATCGCCAAATCCGGGTTCACACCGTTTCCGATCCTGAGCTTCTCGTTCATTCGTTATGTCCTTTCACTCCGGTTCCTCTCGAATATTCCGAATCACTTGCCGCGCGGCGCGATCCGCCGTTCATTCTTCGATCATCGGTCGTCAGTCCTCGATGATCCTCGGCACACTGCCGAGGACCGGAATCCCCAGAAGCTCCGTGATCTGCTCTTCGCTCTTGACCGAACGATCCAGGATCTCGATCAGAAACGCGAGTCCGAAGCCCAGGACGAGCCCGACCGCCAGGCCGAGCGCAACGTTCCGAATGCGGTTCGGTGAGACCGGAGCGCCCGGAAGTCTGGCTTCGTCAATGATCTGCACGTTATCCATCTTCATGATCTCCGTCACTTCCTTCTGGAAAATGCGGGTGACCGAATTGGTGATTGCCTGGGCTCGGACGGGATCCCCGTCCTTCACCGCAATATGGATGATCTCGGTATCCTTGGCCGAGCTGACGGTGATCTTGTCGGCGAGCTGGGCCGGCGTCATCGGAAGGCCGAGCTCCGTTATGACCTGATCGAGCACACGATCGGTCTTGCAAAGAACACTGTAGGAGTTGACGAGTTTAACGTTGAGCGTGTAATCGTTATAGGTCAGCGGCACCGCCGCGCTGTCCGCGCCCTTGACACTGCTGACGATGATCGTCGAGCGGGCCTGATACACATCGCCCTGAAGGAGATAAGTAAAAAGCGTCGCTCCGATCCCGACGACGATCGCGACGGCGAGGATCAGGAGAAAACGTTTGCGCAACATATTCAGGATTTGTTCGATATCGATCTCTGTCGAGTCTGATGCCATGCCGCACCCCTTATGTATGTAATGATACCGATTCCATGATAAACAAAGCATCGGTAATAGGCAACGGATTATTTATTCCGCAACAAAGCGGTTAGACCCTTGTAATACGGTGTAATAATCGCCGGAACGCTCTCACCCGCGCTCGAAAACCGCCTCGAATGCACTACCGTCTCGCCCGTCAATCCACAGCGCGTGCTCTTGCAAAAACATATCGATGTAAAACGTTTCACGTCGAGCGGATCCGTCACTTTCGAGGATAAAACAAAGAGTATCCCAATTATGGGACTTTATCAAGAATTTGTCCGAAATATTTACATATTTTATCTGTTAAATTTCAAACCTTGCTGTACCATTTACGGATTTCAACTATTATCAGATGCCACGGCCTTCGCGCGGAACGGGTACAGTGAAATCTAGGGGTTCAGTAGGTCCCGCGCCTTCGCGCGGAACGGGT
>JAAYIQ010000126.1 GCA_012523365.1 Clostridiaceae bacterium | reverse complement strand
TCCTGATCAGAAGCGGGATCGGACCGTCAGCGCTTGAGAAACTCGCGGCGTCGGGTATTCTCGATCATCTTCCGGAAACGGTTCAGATAGACCTTTTTTCCTTGCTGTGAGAGAATGGAACGAGGAGGATCCTCATGATCGCAACCGTCGTTTTACGGGACAGCGTACGCCGTACCGACCGTGAATATGATTATTTTATTCCGACCGGGCTTGAAGAGCAGGTTTTGCCGGGACAATATGTTCGTGTGCCCTTCGGCGGAGGTAACCGCACGGAAGTCGCCCTGATTATTTCCGTTGCCGGGAAGAGCGAGTTTTCGAATCGTTTGAAGTCGATCATAGAGATCGTCGATCCCCTGCCTGTCTTACGTGACGATCAGATCGGGATGATTTCCAAAATCAGGTCGAGATACTCGTGTACGCACGGTGATGCGGTCCGTCTGATGGTTCCGTCCGTTGTTTCCGACCACAAGGCGAAAACCCACAAAATCGCTTGCGTTTGTGACGAAGAACGCGCGATATCCGTTTTGTCCGAGAACGAGCTTTCCAGTCTCGCGCAGATACGCGTTTTGGAGCTTTTGCTCGAGGCCGGCGAAATTCCCGTCACTGAAATCATGAACGCCCTTTCGGTGTCACGGTCCCCGATTCGAACACTGGAGGAACGGGGCTTGATCGAGATTTGCACCCGAAAATCAATTGAAACATGCGAAACGGATGAAGTCTGTGAAGACGAAACGGAAATTTCAAAGGTTCCGACCTTAACGCAGAATCAGAAAACGGCGATCGATTATATTATGTCCGAAAGCAGTCCGGGCGAGTGTCTTCTTTTCGGTGTAACCGGGAGCGGTAAGACCGAAGTGTACCTCCGGTGTGCTCAGGAGATCGTCGCGGACGGTGGAAGCGTGATCTTCCTGGTTCCCGAAATCTCTTTGACTCCTCAGATGATTCGATGGGTCAAAGAACGATTCCCCGATGTGTTGGCGGTACTACACAGCCGGTTGACGCCCCGCGAGCGATATGAACAGTGGAATCGTATCCGTAAGGGAGAAGCACGCGTAGTCGTTGGTGCACGATCGGCTGTTTTCGCGCCGGTTCAAAATCTGCGCATGATTATCGTCGACGAGGAGCAGGACACTTCCTATAAGTCGGAAACTCATCCTCGATATCACGCGAGGGATATCGCACGGATGCGCGCGAGGATCACCGGTGCGAGGTTGGTTTTCGGCTCGGCGACGCCGGCGATCGAGACATATTTCTCGGCGGTCACCGGTTTCACGCGTCTTCTGGAGTTGCCGGAGCGGGTTAAGGAGGCGGTGATGCCGAGGGTACGCATCGTCGATATGAGAGATGAACTGATCAGAGGCAATCGTTCACTGTTGAGCGTTGAGCTCCGATCCGAGATGAGTCGAGCGCTCGAGCGGGGCGATCAGATCATGCTATTTCTGAATAAGCGCGGCTATTCAAGCTTCATTCTTTGTCGTTCATGCGGGAACACGATTCTTTGTCCGCATTGCTCGGTTGCGATGACACTTCATTCTCCGCGTCCGGGGCGCAAACCGATTTTGATCTGTCACAGCTGTATGTTTGCAAGAAAGGTCCCGGAGGCGTGTCCGGAATGCGGAAGTACGCTTCAGGGAAAGATCGGAATCGGGACACAACAATTGGAGGAAGCCGTTAAATCAGCGTTTCCGGAAAGCCGGATCATTCGAATGGATCAGGACACAACTGCAGGCAGGGGAGCGCATGCGCGGCTTCTCAACGCTTTTCGAAACAGGGAGGCCGATATTCTTCTGGGCACTCAGATGATTGCAAAAGGGCATGATTTTCCAGACGTGACCGTCGTCGGCATCATGAACACGGACATGCTGGTTCGCGCTTCCGATTTTCGGGCCGGTGAGCGCGCGTTTCAGCTCATCACCCAGGCGTCGGGCCGGGCGGGCAGAGGCGAGAAGCGCGGAAGCGTATACATCCAGACGTATCAACCGGAGGATGAGATTATTCTTTACGCGGCGGCTTCGGATTATAAGGGCTTCTTTGAGAAAGAGTTGGAGTATCGAAAGCGGCTCGGTTATCCGCCGTTTCTGGCGTTCGGAAGCCTGATTCTCTCGAACAGGGATGAGGATTCAGGTGCTCGTCAGGCGTCTGAGATCAAGGCCTTTTTGGTCGAATGTGCCGATTCCGCCCCGGAAGGGCTATTCCGCATATTCGGGCCCGGTCCGGCGGCGGTTTATAAGCTTCGGGATCGCTACCGATTCCAGATCAATATCAAGGCAAAAAATAAAAGCGCGCTTTCCTTGTTGTACGATAAGGTTCTCGCGCGTTTCTCCGACAAGGAATATTCCATGCACACCGATATTGACCCGTACTGATCTTTGCTTGCGTCGGATTTCTCGAGCGTTTTGCCGTCGACCCGATCGTCCGGGGTACCTTGAACGCTTCATTTGTGATAATCTGTCGGTGTGAGAATATGAGTGTACGGGTTTATTCCCGAAGAAATAAAGACAAGAAAGAGGATAATTGAATGGCTCTTCGTGAAATAGTGACCGTGGGAGACGAGGTCCTTCGTAAGAAAGCGCGTGAGGTGAACCGGTTTGACGACAAACTGTGCATTCTTCTCGATGACATGGCCGAGACGATGAAATATGAGGGTAGAGGGATCGGGTTGGCCGCTCCGCAGGTAGGTATTTTACGACGAGTGTTTGTTGTGGATGTCGGAGACGAGCACGGTCTGATCGAGTTTATTAATCCCGAGATCTTATCGGTCGAGGGAGAAGTATTAAGTGAGGAAGGTTGCTTGTCGGTACCCGGCCGATCCGGGTGTGTTAAGCGGCCGGAGCGGTTGAAAGTACGCGCGTTGAACCGTAAGGGCGAGACGTTTGAGTTGGAGGCGGAAGGGATCCTTGCGGTCTGTGTCTGTCATGAGAACGACCATCTCGACGGAGTACTTTTTATCGACAAGGTCGTGGAACAGGAAGAGAAGGATTGAACGAGCGAATCATATTCATGGGGACTCCCCGACTTGCGTCCGTAGTGCTGGAACGCCTTCACGATTCCGGCTTTCGTATTGTTGCATGTTTTACTCAGCCGGACAAACCGGTCGGCCGTAAAATGCAACTGACTCCGCCGCCCGTGAAAGTAACGGCGGAAACTCTGGGTATTCCGGTGTTTCAACCGAATCGCATGCGAGACGAGAGCGTCTTGATCGATATCGGGAAATTACACCCCGATATGATCGTTACCGCCGCGTACGGCAAGATCCTTCCGCCGTCGATCCTCGGGATCCCCGCGTTCGGTTGTCTGAATGTGCACGGCTCACTCCTGCCTCAATACAGGGGGGCGGCTCCGATTCAATGGGCAATCCTGAACGGAGAAAGTGAAACGGGCGTCACGGTGATGCTCATGGATGAGGGGATTGATAACGGCCCCATGCTGAGAAGCGCGTCCATTCCGATCGGCCCGGAGGAAAGCGCACCCGAGTTGACGGAACGTTTGGCCGAACTCGGCGCGGATCTGATTGTTCGAACCATTCCCGAATATATCCGGGGAGAGATATCTCCGATTCCCCAGAATGATGAATTCGCAACCTTTGCGCCCCTTATTACCAAAGAGCAGGGCTTGATCGATTGGAACGATCCCGCAAATAAGATTCATAACCAAATCCGCGGCTTGGCGGAATGGCCGGGAGCATATTCCGAATTCAAGGGTAAAAGAGTGAAGATTTATCGATCCTCTTTACCGAATGATCCGGACAGTATTACCGAAGCTTTTCGGGAAACCGGCGCTGAATTAAGACCGGGAACGGTAGTTTGCGCACGCAAGGATGTTCTCGCCGTTATGTGCGGAGATATTCCCCTTCTCCTTCGATGCATTCAGCCGGAGTCCTGCAAAAGGCTTGAAGCGTGTGAATGCGCGCATAATTTTGCGCCGTCGGATCATTTCGGCGGTGAAAAATGAGCCGGGAGGGCTTTTTGGCGAGGAAAATCTGCTTTGAAATGCTTTTCGATGTGTTCGAGAGGGGCGGGTACGCCCAACTGGTATTGAAGCAGAGATTCAAGTCGGAGACCGGCCTGTCCTCGCGAGACAAGAGTTTCATTACGGCCGTCTTCTACGAAGTAATTGCGCGGACTTTTACGCTGGATCACATCATCGGGTTGAAGATCAAGGGAAACATCCGATCGCTGGATCCGTTGGTTCGGACCGTATTAAGAATGGGGGTTTGGCAGATTCTGTTTTCCGGATCGGTACCGGATCATGCCGCTGTCAACACATCGGTCGAGATCATCTCGAAGCGTGTCGGACACGGAGCGAAAGCTTTGGTTAACGCAGTGCTTCGAGCGGTCGCAGGAGAGGCCGACTTCCTGAAAGCAGGCATTCGAACGGCAAAGCCCGATGTTCGGTTTTCGATGAGCAGTGAAATTGCCGGGCTTCTGATCAAGTGGTACGGTAAGGATAAGGCGGAATCGATCGCCGCAGCTTTTTTTGAAGAAGCGAAGGTGACGGCTCGCGTGAATACTCTTCGTTGTTCCCGGGACCGGTTACAAGAGCTCCTGGAAGAGGAAGAAGTCGAAAGTGATATCGGGTTATATTCCGATCAGGCGCTTACGCTTCGGCTTCAGGGGACGCCACTGGATGCCCTGAAGGCTTATCGGGACGGGCTATTTATGATTCAGGACGAAGCGGCTATGTTGGCCGGCATCATTACCGATCCGAAGCCCGAAGATCGTATTCTCGATCTGTGCGCGGCACCGGGCGGCAAAAGTTGTCACCTGGCCGAGCTGTCGAACGACGATGCGGAAATACTTGCTACGGACATCAACGAGAGTCGACTCGAACTCGTCAAACAAAACGCGAAAAGGCTAGGCATCCGTTCAATTCGAACCGGAATTGCCGACGCGAGAGAGCCCGATTCATCTGTTTTCGGGCCGGAAGAGAGTTTTGATCTTGTTTTGGCGGACGTTCCGTGCAGCGGGCTCGGACTGTTGAAACGTAAGCCGGATATAAGGTTGACGATAAGTTACGAACGGATTCGGGCGCTATATCCGATTCAGGATGAGATTTTGAGAAACGCTGCCCGTTATGTCAAAAAGGGCGGGTGTCTGATGTATTGCACATGCACGATCAATCCGGATGAAAACGAGAATCGGGTCGCGGCATTTCTCGCCGAACGGAGTGATTTCCGCATTGAACCAATAACGGAAATCATCGCTTCAAAGCCGGCTTTTTCCGAGCGGCACCGAAATGAAGCGAAGGAAGGCCGACTCCTGCTATTGCCCGACGAGGACGGATGTGACGGTTTTTTTATTTCGAAAATGAGGCGGATCGTATGAGTGAGAGTCGATTTATATTGGACATGACTGCCGAGGCTTGGGAGAAGTGGACCGAAGAACGGGGATTTCCCCGTTTTCGAGCGGAACAAATTGCTTCGTGGTGCAACAAAGGCGTGACGGACCCTGCTGAAATGACAAATCTGCCGAAGACGATCATCGAAGAGTTGAAAAAAAGTTTCGATACGAATGCTTTTGTTCTCGAAAAGGAATCGATCTCAGAAATCGACGGCACGCGAAAATTCGTTTTCCGGCTCGGCGACGGGAATCGCATTGAAACCGTTCTGATGAAGTATCGTTTCGGTAATTCGGTATGCATATCTTCTCAAGCGGGATGCAAAATGGGGTGCGCTTTCTGTGCTTCCGCTCATGCAGGCTTCGGGAGAAGCCTGTCTGCGGGTGAAATGCTCGCACAGATAACTTTTCCGGAAAAGATTACATCCGAGCGTGTTTCGCGGGTAGTGGTGATGGGAATCGGCGAGCCGTTTGATAATTATGACAATCTTATCTCTTTTCTTCACATGGCCAACTCGCCGAAAGGCTTGAATTTAGGCGCTCGGCACATTACCATATCAACTTGCGGACTGGTGCCTCAAATGATAGAATTCATGTGTGTCGACAAGCAGGTGAATCTATCGGTTTCCCTGCATGCGGCGACGGATGAATTAAGAAACCGGCTGATGCCGATCAATCGGGCGTATCCTTTGGATTCTCTGATCCGCACCTCACGGGAATATGTTAGGAAGACGGGAAGGAGGATTACCTTTGAGTATGCCCTGTTGGACGGTGTGAATGACTCCGTCGAGGACGCTCGACAGTTGGCGGCTTTACTTCGCGGCATCAATGCCCATGTGAACCTGATCGCTGCCAATGAGTTTCCCGGATGCCCGTTTCTTCGAAGTAAGCCTTCGACGGTCGTTGCTTTTCGGGGAGAACTTGAGCGGCTGGGCATGAATGTTACGGTAAGAAGAGAAATGGGAACGGATATTATGGCGGCGTGCGGTCAATTGCGCAGAAGCCTCGGAGAGAACGATAAAATATGAGATATGCCAGTGCGACAGACAAAGGTATGGTTCGCGAAAAGAACGAGGACTTTCACGCCATTCTCAGCGTGGGGGACAGCAGTGTGTTTGTCGTGGCGGACGGTATGGGTGGCCATGCGGTCGGTGAGATTGCCAGCAGAACCGCCGTGGAATTTGCACTTTCCGCCTTGCCTCAGCAATTGGAAAAGGCCCGATCGGTTGAGGATGTCGAGTTGATCCTGCAGGAAACCATCGAGAAGGCAAACGTGCGCGTGTATCTTCAGTCCTTGGACAACCGGGAGTACAGGGGAATGGGAACCACGCTGACGTTGGCCGTTTTCAGGCACTGGAGGCTCTACATATCTCACATCGGTGACTGCCGCGTTTATCTGTTGCACGGCGGTTCGCTCGAACGTCTGACCATTGACCATACCTTGGTACAGGAGCTGGTTGATATGGGCTCAATTTCCGAAAAGGAAGCAGAGACTCACCCCAAAAGGCATGTTCTGGTACGTTCTTTGGGTGTTAACGAATATATGAAGCCGGATACCTACTCGTTTGATATTTCTGAGGGAGACCTGATCCTGATGTGTACGGACGGCCTTTACGGCTATGTCGAAGAAGAACAGATTCGCAAGATATTAAAAAGACACAAGAATCTGGACTCTTGTGTTCGCCAACTGGTCGATTCGGCCAATGCGGCCGGAGGTCCCGATAATATTACCGCGATATTGATCCATTGCGCAATGGAAAAGAATAAGGAGACGGTATGAGTACAGCACCGAACGGCCCGGAAGGAATGGTCTTGGGCGGTCGTTATCGCATCGCGAAATTGGTCGGCACCGGAGGCATGGCGAATGTTTATCTTGCATCGGATATGGCGACCGGAGCGGTTGTGGCCATCAAAATTCTTAAGCAGGAATTTTCAATTGACAGCGAATTTATCAAGCGATTTGATACCGAGGCGAAGGCGGCGGCCGCTCTTACACATTCGAATATTGTTCGCGTTCTGGGGATCGGCCAGGAAGGCAATTTCCGATACATGGTTCAGGAGTACGTTGAAGGCATCTCTTTGAAGGAGCTGATTCGTCAGAACGGCCATTTGGATTGGAGGATCGCCGTGCCGATCGCGATTCAGGTCGGGCTGGCGTTGGAGCACGCACACCAGAACGGTATCGTTCATCGGGATATTAAACCGCACAATATCATGATCACAAAGGATCGTCTGGCGAAGGTGACGGACTTCGGCATCGCACGCGCGGCGACGAGCAATACGATCACGTTAACAAGCGGCGGTGCGTTGGGGTCCGTGCACTATTTCTCTCCCGAGCAGGCCCGGGGTGCGATGGTCGGCCCCGCATCGGATATATATTCTCTGGGTGTAATGCTTTTTGAGATGGTCACCGGCAGACTTCCCTTTGACGGAGAAACCCCCGTCGCCGTTGCGGTCAAACATCTTCAGGAACCTGCACCGCTGGCTTCCGGCTTTGTGTCCGGAATTCCTAACGGACTGGATGCCATCATTCAAAAAAGCATGCAAAAAGGGATCGAAGCGCGTTATAGCTCGGTTCGGGAAATGGTCGAGGAGCTTGACTCATTAATGATCGATCCGAACGGAACGTACGGTGTCGTTACCCAGACGGAAGCCTATGACACGACGACCAACCATATGCCGTCGATGCGGCAGGAGCCGAATTACTCGAAGCTCAGAGATATTGAGCGCTCTATTGAGAAGAGACGTCGTTCTCGCCTGAAGGACAATCTGCTGGTCATCGCTCTGGTCACATTGATTATCGGGGTGCTGATCGGTGTGGTGGTTCTGGTAACTGGTACGCTCACCGATGGAATCAACCGCCAGCCGAAGACCTCGTTTATCGTAGGAAATTACGTTTCCCGCTCCGTGGATGAAGTACGTAATGAATTTCGCATGCTCGGCTTCAACAATTATGATATTTCTTTTGAACCCAATCCCGGATTCGCGGAAAATATCATTTTTGAACAGAGTCTGCCCGAGGGAACCGAGATCAAATCCACCAGCAATAAATTGATACTGAAGGTAAGCATTCGGGAGGACACATTCATCCTTGAGGATTACCGTGGTATGGATTACCGGACGGCGGAAACTGTACTGACCGCGATGGGATACTTTGTTACATCCAGCCCCGAAATCAATGGTGCGCTTGAGCCGGGCATCGTGATCCGAACGGAGCCCTCCTTTGGTTCCGCATTACAAAAGGGAAGCCAAATTGCCATCATCTACAGCATCCAGAGCGAGAGAATTACGGTTCCGAAACTTTTCGGGCTGACTCTTGAAGCAGCAGAGAAGGTGTTGGAACAGAACGATCTTGTGCTCGGACCCATTGAGGCAACTCCCGCTGTAGTGGGGTTATCCAAGAAACAACAATACGTGTTGCTGACTGATCCCGTTGAAGGGACGGTCGTTAATCGGAAGTCGTCCATCAAAATGTATGTGGGAACCATTGAGGATGTTTTAAACGGTGGCACCCCGACTCCGACTCCGACGCCGGCACCGTATCTATTAACGCTGTCCGCCGTTCCGACGATCGGCGGTGTCGTCCAGGGCGGAGGGGTCATATTGGAAGGAACGCAAGTGACGGTTACGGCGATACCAAACAGCGACTTTATTTTCTCTCATTGGCAGGACGGAGCGGGAACCGTAGTCAGTACGCAGGCTCAGTATACGATTATCATGCCGCCTATGGATCTGGCTTTGACTGCATACTTTATTGAGGTGACACCAACTCCGACCATTTCACCGACGCCAACCGTCTCACCGACACCGTTGCCGACCCCGACAACCGCTCCGACATCATCCACGACACCGGAGGTGCCGGATGAATAATCTCCGGATCGGAGTGTAATGAGTATGAGCAGGGATACCGATTTAAGTTCCGATATACTGTCCGGAATCATCGTTAAGGGAGTTGGCGGCCTTTACACGGTTCGGTTGGACGAGGGGGAAATCATTCGTGCGAAACCGAGAGGTATATTCAGAAAACGGAAAATAACGCCGACGATCGGAGATCGGGTTCAATGTGAGAAATCCGGAGATCCGGATATTCCTTATGTCATAACATCTGTAGGTCCGAGGAGAAATTTGATTCTCCGGCCTTCGATCGCTAATCTGGATGTCTTGATACTAACCTTTTCGATTCGTCAGCCGTCTCCTTATCTCGAAATGCTCGACAAGCTTCTGATCCTCTGTGCCAAGAGCGATATTCAGCCGGTTATATGGATCACGAAGATGGATCTGGATCCCGAATCCGGAGAGGAATTTCGATCTGTATACGCGAACGCAGGTTATGACGTGGTTTGTTCGACTCATACCGAACCGATTGATCCGGAGATCCTCAACCACTATTTCGGGGGGAATATCGTCGGATTTGCCGGTCAGTCCGGTGTCGGGAAATCTACTCTTTGCAATATGCTGACCGGTGTATCCGAACGAGAGGTGGGCAGGATCAGCGAACGGTTGAATTTGGGCAAGCATACCACGCGACATGTTGAGTTGTATCCTTTTCTCGACGGATATTTGGCGGATTCGCCCGGGTTTACAAATCTCGATATTCTTCGTATGCAAATCGAAACAGAGGATATAAGGCTCGGGTATAATGAACTTAAAGCATTCGAAGGCAAATGTAAATTCGATGATTGTCTTCATATCGGTGAGAAGGGCTGTGCGGTCGCCGAAGCGCGGATCGACCCGGGACGTTTGGAGCGTTACCGTGCGTTCATCCGTGAATCCGCATCGCTGAATGTTTACAAAAATACTGACAGGGAGAAGAAGAATGAAATCAAGTGAGATTGAAATCGCGCCGTCGATTCTGGCGGCGGATTTTGCCCGCCTCGGGGAGGAAATAAAGAGCGTCGAGCCGTTCGTGAAAAGAATCCATATTGATGTAATGGACGGTCACTATGTTCCCAATCTGACCATTGGTATTCCGGTCATTCAATCGATCCGGAAGATAACGAGCCTGATTTTTGACGTTCATTTGATGGTTGTCGATCCGGTTCCTTTTGTGGTTCCTTTCGCGCAGGCCGGCTCAGACGTGATCACACTCCACATCGAAACTCTTCAGGATCCCGACGAAGCGATCGATTTCATTCACTCAACCGGTAAAAAAGCCGGTCTGTCCGTTCATCCCGACACTCCGATTGAACTGATTTTCCCGTTTCTCGCTAAACTTGACAATGTTCTGGTGATGTCGGTTCGTCCCGGTTTCGGGGGACAGGAATTCATGCCCGAGGCGATCGAAAGGATATCCGACATCCGTCATGCGATCGAGAATGCTCACAGCAATGCCGTCATTTCTGTTGACGGAGGAATCACCGCCTGGAATGCCAGGGAAATTGCCGAAGCGGGTGCCGGTATCCTGGTGGTCGGAAGCGCCGTTTTCGGCACCGGGGACCCGAGCGCGGCGGTCAGGGAACTTCAAAAATGCGTTATGTTGTAATTTGCGGCGGTACCGGCATTGATATCCGAAGGCTGAAACGACAAATCCTGCCGTCGGACCACATCCTGTGCGCGGACGGAGGTTCCGTTCACGCCCGCAAAATGGGGATTATTCCCGATGCAATCATCGGAGACATGGACTCGATCGATACCGAGACTTCAGAATGGGCCGAAGCAAATCGTATACCTCTTCGAGAATATCCGGCCGAAAAGGATATGACAGACTCCGAGCTCTGTTTGTCCGAGGTTCCGGAACGGGAAGAGATTCTGTTGGTTATGCCGTTCTGCGGACGTTTTGATCATGTCCTCTCGAACGTGCTGAACGCAGCGGAGTACGCGCGCGGGGGACGCGAAATTCGCGTGACCGACGGCCGGACGTTGATCGACATCCTTTTAGGACCGGGAGAAGTGAAGATCGAGCTGGAATCGACGAGGGATATTCTTGGTGCGGAAAAACTTCTGATTTCTGCGATTCCCGTGACAGGCCCCGCTTCCAATGTCCGTTCGGACGGTCTCTATTACCCGATCGGCGGAAGAACGCTTCATCCGGGTCAATCACTCGGAGTCAGTAACAAGCCCGCGGATGGTGCGTCGGAGATCATCGTCGCTCTGGACGACGGCGTCCTTTTTGTGATCATCGGACCCGATGATGCCCGGAGCGGGGCGACGTCGGATGAAGGCTTCTTTCCGGTGACGTCGGGGGATATCTGATCAGTCACACAGACCGTATGCTTTTCCCATCGTGCGAAAAGCCTTTTCGGATCCGATAATCGTTTTCTCGGATGCGCAAAAAGCCAACCGAAAGTAGCCCGGACAGGAAAACGCGGATCCCGGTACGACCAAAAGTCTTTCATCGGCACAGCGTTTACAGAATTCCATGTCATCGCCCGGGGACCGAACAAACAAATAGAATGCACCGTCCGGCTTATGCGCAGTGAACCCGGCACCGGTCACGATTTCGTAGAGCATGTTCCTTCGCTTTTCGTAATTGGGGACGTCGACCTTCGCTTGGATCGACAATTCAATAACTTTCTGGAAAAGCGCCGGAGCATTAACACTTCCGAGTATTCGATTCGCCAACACCACCGCCTTGGAGAGCAACTCAAAATCCTCGTGCGACGGGCTGATCGCAGAATAGCCGATCCTTTCTCCGGGCAGGGACAGCGATTTGCTGAAGGAATAGCAAACGATGAGGTTTTGGATATAATCCATGGTCGCCGGCGCGGTCCTGCCGTCATAAACCAATTCGCGGTATGGCTCGTCGGAAATAACATGAATCAGGTGATCCGCGGAGAGAATCAAATCATTGAGCTCACGGAGCGTATCCGCCGAGTACAGCGTGCCGCTCGGGTTGTTCGGAGAATTGATGATAATTGCTTTGGTTCTTGCGGTGATTGCCGATCGAATGCGATCCGGGTTCGGAAGAAAAGTATCCGGATCCGTTTGAACGATGACCGGCACGCCACAGTGATTCTCAATGTAATTAACATACTCCATAAAAAACGGAGCCAGAAGAATGACCTCGTCGCCCGGGTCAAGGACTGACTTCAGCACGGCATTCATCGCTCCGGCCGCTCCGACGGTCATGCAGATCGCATCGGGACCTACGGTTGTGAGGGGGGTGGAGACGGAACGGGCGACTGCGGTGCGAGTGGAAAGATAGCCGCTGTTCGGCATATAACCGTGCATGCCCGGCTTCGGAGAATCGACCAACGAACAGAGTGCGGACCGAACTTCTTCGGGCGGTTCGAGATCGGGATTGCCGATCGAAAAATCGTATACGTTATCTTCGCCGAAAAGTTCCTTCAGACGGGCGCCTTCCTCGAACATCTTTCGGATCAGGGAGCCGGACTGAATATTTACGGACATTTTCTTGGATATCATAGCATGCCTCCGCAAAGAACGATTATGAAGCATATTATATCATGAAAATCGTTGAGTATTCGGCAACGGACGGACGGCCGGTTGACAAGGGAAATAGGAACGTGTAATATATCACCGTTACAACAAGAAGAGGCGTCCGCTTCTCACCTCGAGTGTTTACGAAGAGGTTCACGGGTTTTTAATCGGCGGTTGCCGGTTTGCGTGGAGCGGATGGTTCGCTCCGTTTTTTATTTCAGGAGGAGGTGTGTTCTTATAGCACGACAAACAGGCGGGCAGTTAACCAATGATGCTATTCGGTTCAGAGAGGTCAGATTGATCGAGTCGGATGGGGATATGGTCGGAGTAGTGTCGATCATGGAAGCCAGAAAAAGGGCTGAAGATCAGAATTTGGATCTCGTGTTAATTGCTAACAACCCGGAGAACCCGGTTTGCCGGATCATGGATTACGGCAAATTCCTTTTCGAGAAATCCAAGAAGGAAAAGGAAGCGCGCAGGAATCAGAAGGTAACGGAGATCAAGGAAATCGGCATGAAGCTGACGACCGAAGATCATGACCTGAATGTCAAGGTTAAGAATGCATGTCGGTTCCTGGAAGACGGAGATCGCGTTAAGGTGTTGATCAAGTACCGTGGCCGTGAGATGGCTTACCAATCTCAAGGTTACGTGGTTATGGAGAAGTTCGCTAAGGCCTGTGAGGAATTGGGCCAAATCGATAAGCCGCCTAAGGTTGAGGGCCGAAACATGGTGATGTTTCTTTCCCCCAAGAAGGACTGATATTAAGGAGGAGCAGAAAATGCCAAAGCAGAAGACACACAGTTCATCCAAGAAACGATTCAAGGTCACCGGAACGGGGAAGATTCTCCGCTCGCAGGCTTTTCGTCGCCATATTTTGAGCAAGAGACCGACCAAGAGAATGCGCCACTTGCGTGGAAGTCTTGTTGTATCTCCGGCTAACGCCAAGGTGATCCGCGGCATGATCCCTTACAAATAATCTTTAAATAACGAAGACCCGTCCGAGAGAGACGGACGCATATATAGACATTAGGAGGATATTCTCATGACCAGAATAAAGCGAGGGATTCGCACTCGTGCGCGGCACGCCAGAGTATTAAAGCAGGCGAAGGGTTATTTCGGACATAAGAGCAAGTTGTTTAAGGTTGCCAATCAGCAGGTGCTGAAATCCGGAAATTACGCATACCGCGACAGAAGAAACAGGAAGCGCGATTTCAGAAAGCTCTGGATTCAACGCATCAACGCGGCCGCTCGACTGAACGGACTTTCATACAGTCGCTTCATGAACGGCCTAAGGAAGGCGGAGATCGCCTTGGACAGGAAGGTTCTGTCCGACATCGCCATCACCGATCCCAAGGGTTTTTCGGCCCTTTGCGAGCAAGCCAAGGCCATTTTGTAATCCCGTGAGTGACGAGACCTTGATTACAAGCCGGCAGAATCCGCGTATCAAGTATTTTCGATCTATGCATGATCGAAAAGCGGCTCTGCGCGAAGGCGTAGTAGCGGTTGAGGGTGTTCGCCTTTGCGAAGAAGCCTTGAAATCCGGACTCAAGCCGAAGATCATTATTTACACACGAAACCGCAAAACGCTTGCTTCGGAATGGAGCGAGCGTTTTATGCTCCCCGATAAAACCGAATTTCTCGCGGTTTCGGACGATGTGATGGAGAGTATCGCGTCAACCGTTAACCCTCAGGGGATCGCGGCGATTATCGAGGCTCCGGATCCCGGCACGGAAGTCCCTTATTCGAACAACGCCCTATATCTTATCGCCGACGGGGTATCCGACCCCGGAAACTTAGGTACGATGATCCGAACCGCAGACGCGTTTGATTTCACAGCGGTCATATTGTCGAAGGAAACGGTCGACCCATTTAACGAGAAAGCCATTCGTGCTTCCATGGGATCGTGCTTCCATGTCCCCGTTATCCAAGGCGGCACGATCGGGGAGATTTGCTTGATAATTAAACAAATGGGTGTACAATTGATTGCATCACATTTGGCAGGGAAAGCATTGGAATCGGCCCGGTTCAAATTTCCCGCCGCTTTGGTCATCGGTAACGAGGCGCGAGGAGTCGGAGAAGATTGCGTCTCGCAATGTGATATGATGGTAAAAATAATGATGCCTGGCGCAGCTGAATCCCTGAATGCTGCTTCGGCATGCGCAATTCTTTCATATGTCTTGTCCGGGAGCAGAACAGAGGACTAGTATCATTTTCGGAGGTCACTCGTGCAGATTATTGTATTAGGTGCATCAAGAGCCGGTTTGGCTTTGGTCAGACGCTTAATTGCCAAAGAACATGAAGTCGTGTTGGTGGATCCCGAGGCTTCTACTATTGTCGAACACATGAAGCTTCGCGTCGTTTTCGTCGATGGCGTTATCATCGATCTTGATGTGCTTCGCGAGGCGGGCATTGAAATGGCGGACGCCGTATGCGCCGTAAGCGAGAACGAGAATCAGAATCTGATGGCATCCCAGATCGCCCGTGAGATGTTCAGCGTGAAGCATGTGATTACCCGTGTCTTTGACACGGATGACTATCGTCTCTTTGACGGCGGTGGGTTCGTGACGATTTCTTCCCCTGAATTGACCGTGGATGCTTTTATTCGGGAACTCGGCGAAGAGGTCGCCGAGAAAAAGGTAGGCTTCTGCGAGCAGAATGTACTGGGGCATAAGATCAACTTCAGTCTGATCGAGCCTGCCGAGGACTTAATCGGAGGAAAGATCCGGGATCTGGAAGATACGGACGGTCGGCATGTGTTCGGCCTTATCCGACACGAGAAGCTCCAACTGGCGGTGCCCGGGCTTCGAATCGAGAAGGGAGACAAACTCATTTTAGCGACAGAAAAGTTAAAATGAGGAAATGGGTATGAAAATTGTTATTGTCGGTGGCGGAAAAGTCGCATTCTATTTGATAAAGGAATTCGTTCAGGATCACGATGTCGTGATTATTGAGCAAAACGAGAAGGCAGCCAATCGAATTGCCAATCAATTGTCCGCTGAAGTTGTTTACGGAGACGGCTCCGTTTATTCGGTTTTGGCCCCGGCTTGTGTCGGTGCCAAAATGATCGTCGCATTGACCGGCAAAGACGAGACTAACCTGATCGCATGCCAGATCGCCAAGAGGCATTGCGGCGTTCCGATTGCGATTTCGCGTGTCAATAACCCGAGAAATCTCGAAGTTATGAAGCGATTCGGAGTAGATAAGTCCTATTCGGGAACAAAGATTCTCGCGGAAATGATTGAACAAGAGATCGACTACGAGGGACTTCGAATCGTTCATCGCATCCAGGAATCCGACTATGTCCTGGTCGAATTTATTCTCTCCCCGAAGGCGAGAGCTTGCGAGAAAACGCTTGCTGACTATTCATTTCCTTCGGGAGCGAAGGTAGTCGTCATGACCAAGAGCAGCGGGGAAATGATCACTCCGCGAGGCGATACCGTGATGCATGCGGGAGATTTGATGGTTTTGGTTTGCTCGCGGAAAAATATCGATCAAATTTGGAAAGAGATGGTCCAGACTTAATGCTGATTCGCAAACGAAGGACGCAGGAAGTTTTCAAGTGGCTTCTGGCGAAACCGGCCCGAATGATCATGACGAGTTTTCTTTTCGTCGATATCATCGGTTTCGTTCTGCTCCTGCTTCCGCTTGCTTCCGTTACGGGTAGAAGTGTCGGAATAAAGACGGCTCTGTTTACAACGGTATCTTCCACCTGTGTGACCGGATTGGTTGTGGCGGATACCGCGTCAACTTTTTCTACGTTTGGACGTGGTGTTATTCTTGCGCTCATCCAGATCGGCGGGCTCGGTTTAGTGACGATCTCCACATTCTTCATCAGTCTGATCAGAAGAAAGGTCGGGCTCCGAACGCGTGTCTTGGCGCAAGAGAGTTCGGGAAGTTTCTCATTTACGGAGTTGCCTGCGCTCCTTCGGTCCATTGTTCTCTTAACGTTCGCGTTTGAGTTCATCGGGTTTTTGCTTTTTGCAACTCAGTTTGTTCCGCTTTTCGGATGGTCGGAAGGTTTGGCAAAGGCCGGATTCCAATCGGTTTCCGCTTTCTGTAATGCCGGATTTGACCTGATGGGTGACACAAAGTTCGGCCCGTATGCGAGTCTTACCGGGTTTTCGGGAAATCCGGTCGTTCTCTTTACCACTATGTTCTTGATCGTATCCGGAGGTTTGGGGTTTATCGTCTGGAGAGATTTGTTTGCTTCCATTAAGACGAAGAGGCTTAACATTCACAGTCGGATCACTTTGGCGGCGACCGCGCTTTTGATCTTATCGGGTATGTTGTTTATCCTCTCGGTGGAATGGAATAATGAGGGTGAGATGGCAATGGGATTGCTGCCGACATGGCAACGACCGATAGCCGCGCTATTTCAGTCGATTACGATGAGGACGGCAGGCTTTAATACGATCAATATGGCGACACTTCTGGACGGCACCAAGATATTCTGCGTCGCGCTGATGTTTATCGGTGCGGGCTCCGGTTCTACCGGTGGCGGTATCAAGGTGTCAACTTTTTGGTTACTCATATATTCCGTTTACTCCGAAATACGAGGCCGGACGGATATCGTTATCCGTAAACACCAGATCGCGCGGGTGGCCGTTCAAAGAGCGATATCGATCTTTGTTCTGGCTTTGGGGTTGGTCGCCCTGTTGTCAATTGTTTTGACATTCACTGAATCCGCGTCGCTTGCGGACGGACGTATTGAATATTTGGATCTGCTTTTCGAGTCTGCGTCGGCGTTCGGTACGGTCGGTGTATCGGCGGCTTCAACGCCGGAATTGACGTCAATCGGCCAAATGTGTTTAATCCCGGTCATGTTCATCGGAAGGGTCGGCCCGATTACCGTTGCCGTCAGCCTTGCGCTTCGTGAGCCGAAGGAGTATTCGAGTGTTTTCCCGGAAGGAAAGATTCACATCGGGTAATCGGAGAGTGTTGATTTCATCAGAGGAAGTGTATTGATGAGTGCCCTCCGCGCTTTGTTTTCGTCGTTTCGCATAAACCGATTTTATTGACAATACCGCCGATCGTAAAGGATAATTAAATCTTAACAAGCGATCGGAGGATTATGACATGGGCAATACCATTTCTCAAAAAATACTCAGAGGTCATCTCATCTCCGGTGAAATGAAGCCGGGCAACGAGATATCCTTCCGCATCGACCAAACACTGACGCAGGATTCAACGGGGACAATGGCGTATCTTCAATTCGAGGCGATCGGTGTTCCGCGTGTTAAAACCAAACTGTCAGTCGCATATATAGACCATAATATGCTTCAGTCCGGATTCGAGAACGCCGATGATCACAAGTATATTCAGACGGTCGCCGCCAAGTACGGGATCCGTTTCTCAAGACCCGGAAACGGCGTTTGTCATCAGGTTCATATCGAACGTTTCGGCGTTCCCGGCCAGACCTTGCTCGGTTCGGACAGTCACACTCCGACTTGCGGAGGAATCGGGATGCTCGCGATCGGTGCCGGTGGGTTGGATGTCGCCGTCGCGATGGGCGGCGGGCCCTACTATATCAGCATGCCGCGGATGTGCAAGGTTGAATTGACCGGGAGCCTGGCGCCCTGGGCGACCGCGAAGGACATCATTTTGGAGGTTCTTCGGATCATGACCGTGAAGGGCGGCGTCGGCAAGATCATTGAATATTCCGGCGATGCACTTGCCCATCTTTCGGTTCCCGAGCGCGCGACAATCACCAACATGGGTGCGGAACTCGGTGCTACAACGTCGATATTTCCTTCGGACGAAGTGACAAAGCGTTTTCTTGATGCACAGGGCAGGCCGGATGATTTCGTTCCGTTGGAGGCAGACCCGGATGCGGTATATGACGAAGTCATTTCTATTGATCTCTCGAAACTTAAGCCGATGGTGGCGAAGCCGCATATGCCCGATAACGTTGTGCCGGTTACCGAGATTGCAGGGCTCAAGGTCGATCAGGTCTGTATCGGTTCCTGCACCAACTCTTCGCTTCACGACATGCTGAAGGTCGCGGCTATACTTAAAGGTCAAACCATCCATCCGGACGTGTCTTTGGTGATCTCGCCCGGTTCAAAGCAAGTGTTTAACATGATGGCAGAGCAAGGGGCTCTGGCGGATATGATCGCCGCGGGTGCGCGCATCCTGGAGTGTTCTTGCGGACCTTGTATCGGAATGGGGCAATCACCCAAGACCGACGCGGTTTCACTTCGAACAAATAACCGGAATTTTTACGCCCGCTCCGGAACCGCTTCCGCGCAGGTTTATTTGGTCAGTCCGGAAATCGCGGCGATCGCGGCGATTTACGGTGTTGTGACGGATCCTGACGATTTCGGCTCTCCGCCGGTGGTAACGATGCCGGAGCAATTCAAGATCAATGACAATCTCGTGATTATTCCCCCAGAGGATTCGACGGAAGTCGAGGTGGTGCGCGGTCCGAATATCAAGCCTTTTCCGCTCAACACGAAGTTGTCTGAGGGGATCGGAGGGAAAGCATTGGTAAAACTTGAGGATAATATTACAACCGATCACATCATGCCGTCGAACTCAAAACTGCTTCCTTTTCGCTCCAATATTCCATATCTGGCCGACTTCTGCCTGACTCCGTCCGATCCGACGTTTCCGGAGAAGGCCAAAGAGCACGGCGGAGGTTTCATTATCGGGGGAGCGAATTACGGGCAGGGGTCAAGCCGTGAGCACGCGGCGCTCGCACCTCTTCAGCTTGGGGTCAAGGGAGTTTTCGCGATTTCGTTTGCCCGAATACACATGGCCAATCTGATCAATAACGGAATCATTCCGCTTACGTTTGTAAATGCCTCCGATTATGATAAAATATCCGTACTTGATGATATCGTGATTCAAGATGTTCGGCATCAGATCCGGGGCGCCGCGGAAGGATCGACCGTTATAGTTACGGACAAGACCCGCGGGTTTGATATTGAGATGAACTGTGGGATTTCCGAAAGACAAGCGGATATATTGTTGGCCGGCGGACTTTTGAATTATACCCGTCAGACAGCCGGAGAAGGTCAATGATCTCCGGGATTGATTGACAGGAGGAGATTGGATGAGCAAGATATCACGTGAAAAGATGAACATAATCGAGGATCTGGCCGCTAAGGCGACGGAGAAATCGAAAATAGATCCTGCTCTTTATGAACGCTATAATGTTAAGCGCGGACTGAGAAATGCCGACGGAACAGGTGTTTTGGTCGGGCTCACAGAGGTCGGCGAGGTGATGTCTTACATCGTCGACGATGTAGAGCGTGTTCCGATCGAAGGGCGTCTTTTTTATCAGGGAATCGAAATTTCGGATCTCGTGAGCGGGTTTTTCGAGAAAAAGAGATTCGGATTTGAAGAAACCGCGTACCTTCTCCTTTTCGGTGAATTGCCGACGACAGGAGAACAGGAGAATTTCGAGAAACTTCTGGCGGAACTGCGGCCGTTACCTTCGGGATTCACGGAGGACATGATCCTTAAGGCTCCGAGTCCGGATATCATGAACAAACTGGCGCGTTCTGTGTTGGCCCTGTATCCGTATGACGATGACGCCGATTCGATTGACATTCGAAACGTGCTGCGGCAATGCATCGAACTGATTGCGCGTTTTCCGGTGCTGACCGCTTATGCTTATATGGCCAGACGACATTATGTTGACAAGGAGAGTTTGTTCTTACACGCTCCGCTTCCCGAATACAACACGGCACAGAATATTCTTCATATGATTCGTCCGGACGGGCTTTTCTCCGAACTCGAGGCAAGGATCCTCGATTTGGCGTTGGTTCTGCATGCCGAGCACGGAGGCGGTAACAATTCTTCTTTTGTGACACATTGCGTCTCGTCATCCGGATCGGATACCTATTCAGTGATCGCTGCGGCAATCGGCTCACTCAAGGGCCCTCAGCACGGCGGAGCCAGCAACAAGGCATATGCGATGATGCAAGAGCTGAAGGGCGAGGTCAAAAACTGGCGGAACGAGATGGAGATTTGCGGATATCTGACTAAGATACTCAACAAGGAAGCATACGATCGGTCCGGCCTGATTTACGGCATAGGACATGCCGTCTATACCGTTTCCGACCCGCGTACGAAACTTCTTCGCGATTATGCGAGGATGCTTGCCTTCGAGGCGGGCAGAGAGGACGAATACGAACTTTATACACTCACGGAGCGCTTGGCTCCGGAGGTATTCTCGCGGGTGAAGAAGAACGATAAGATCGTAAGTGCGAACGTTGATTTCTATGCGGGGTTTATCTATTCGATGCTCAAGATACCGCCGGAGCTGTTTACACCGATTTTCGCGTGTGCACGAATCGCCGGCTGGAGTGCTCACCGGATCGAGGAATTGGTATCGGGCGGCAGAATTATGCGTCCCGCATATAAATGTGTTCAGAAGAGAAGAAGGTATGTTCCGGTCGAGTCCAGAGGCGAGGTCTAGAGCACATCAAGGAATTGAATTCTGACGCCGCGAGCACATCGCGGCGTTTTTTACGCAAAAAAACATCCGCTGTCGCGGATGCTTGCGCTGGTGACCCTAAGGAGAATCGAACTCCTGATTCCGCCTTGAGAGGGCGGTGTCTTAACCGCTTGACCATAGGGCCGTTATGATGAACGCAAATGGAATGATAACACAGGAACAATCGATAAGGCAAGATATAAGTCGAACAAATTGTTAATTTTGTGCTTGCCGCAAGCTTGCCGTATTTGGATGCCGGATATATGATAAACTGGTTTCATAGAAAAGAACATATATTCGGATTTAGTTGAGGATGTTGACCGAATGATAGAATTTATTGAAATACGAGGCGCACGGGAACACAATCTTAAGAATATCGATGTTGATATACCCAGAGAGAAACTCGTTGTTCTGACGGGCCTCTCGGGCTCCGGGAAATCATCTCTGGCTTTCGACACGATTTATGCCGAGGGACAGCGTCGTTACGTGGAATCTCTTTCCTCCTACGCACGTCAGTTTCTCGGTCAGATGGAGAAGCCGGATATCGACCGGATCGACGGACTTTCTCCCGCCATCTCCATCGATCAGAAGACAACGAGCAAGAATCCGCGATCGACGGTAGGAACCGTCACCGAGATTTACGATTATCTCAGACTGTTATATGCGCGAGTCGGAACACCGCATTGCCCTGAGTGCGGAAAGGAAATCAGTTCTCAATCCGTCGATCAAATCGTCGATACATTGCTCAAGTATCCGGAGGGGACACGGGCGGTTCTGATGGCCCCGGTCGTCCGGGGCAGGAAGGGTGAGTACGCGAAGCTTTTTGAGGAATTGCGCAAGGCGGGATACGCTCGAATTCGCGTGGACGGGGAGATGTTTGAGCTGGATGAGGACATCGTCCTTGATAAGAACAAGAAACATTCGATCGAAGTGGTCGTTGACCGCGTAATTATTCGCCGGGATATCCAAGGACGACTCGGGGATTCGGTGGAAAGTACGGTAGCGGTATCGGACGGTCTGCTTCGGGTCTCGATCCAGATTCCCGAGGACGAGAATGAGTTTGGCGATGTCATTTATAAGGAAGAGGAGCTCCTGTTCTCGCAGAAGTACTCGTGTCCGGATTGCGGGATCGGGTTTGAAGAACTCAACCCGAGAATGTTTTCCTTTAATAATCCGTTCGGAGCTTGTCCGGATTGTTCGGGGATCGGTTCGCACTCATTTGTGGATCCCCTGCTTTGTGTTACGGATCCGGATAAATCGATCAACGAGGGCGCGATCCGAACCGGGGGATGGAACATGGACGACGACAGCAGCTGGGGCCGCGCGTTCATCCTCGCTCTTTCCAAGAAATACTCGTTTTCGCTCGACGTTCCCTGGAAAGATTTGTCTCAAGGGATTCGCGATCTCATCCTTTTCGGAAACGACGGTGAGGTTCTTCAAATCGATACGAGGAACAGCAAATATTCCCGTGGTGCCGAGTACCGGTCAAGTTGGCAGGGCATTGTCCCGAGCCTGGAACGAAGGTATCGGGAGACCGGGTCGGAGGATATGAAGGAATATTACGAGCAATTTATGAACATTCATCCGTGCCCTTCATGCGGCGGAGCCAGATTAAACAAGAGAAGCTTGTCGGTGACCGTCGGTGACTATAACATATATGAGCTGACCTGTCTTCCGATCCGGAAGTGCCTCAAAGTACTCGATAACCTGGTTTTTTCGGAGAGAAATCATTCGATTGCGGAACCGATCATCAAAGAAATACGCTCTCGCCTCGGGTTCCTTTTGGATGTCGGCCTCGATTACCTTTCACTGAGCCGCGCCTCCGCGACGTTGTCCGGCGGCGAGTCCCAGAGGATTCGCCTTGCGACACAGATCGGTTCGGGATTGATGGGGGTTCTCTATATTCTTGATGAACCGTCGATCGGACTCCACCAACGTGATAATGCCAAACTTCTTCGTACGCTGAAGCGACTTCGCGATCTGGGAAATACGGTACTCGTAGTTGAACACGACGAGGAAACCATGCGTGAAGCGGATTGCGTGATCGACTTGGGCCCCGGAGCGGGAGAACACGGCGGGGAATTAATCGCGATCGGTTCGATCAGTGACATCATGAATGCGGAACGTTCGATCACCGGACAATACATGAGCGGCAAGAAATATATTCCGATCCCGCTGAATCGCAGACGCCCGAACGGTCATTATCTGTCCGTCAATAATGCGAGGGAGAACAATTTGCGTGAAATCAGTGTCCGGATTCCGCTTGGACTCATGACATGTGTGACCGGCGTTTCCGGTTCGGGCAAGAGTTCTCTGGTTAACGGAATTATCCTTAAGAAATTAGCCGCGGACCTCAACGGAGCGAAACGCCAGTTCGGCTCGTTTGACTCCATGGAAGGACTTGAATACTTGGACAAGGTCATTGCGATCGACCAGTCTCCGATCGGCAGGACGCCCAGATCCAACCCGGCGACATACACGGGATGCTTTGACTTAATCCGTGATCTTTTCGCGGGAAGCCGGGACGCGAGGGCACGGGGTTTCCTCAAAGGGCGATTCAGTTTCAACGTCAAAGGCGGTCGTTGTGAGGCTTGCGGTGGCGATGGAGTCAATCGAATCGAGATGCATTTTTTGCCGGACGTATATGTAACGTGTGATGTCTGTAAGGGAAAACGCTATAACCGCGAAACGCTGGAAGTGAAGTACAAAGGCAAGAGCATCGCGGATGTTCTGGAGATGACGGTCGATGAGGCGCTTAGCTTCTTTTCGAGCATCCCGAGGATCAGAAGAAAACTGGAGACTCTCGCGGACGTCGGGATGGGTTATATTCGTTTGGGACAACCCTCTACTCAACTGTCGGGCGGAGAAGCTCAGCGCGTCAAGCTGGCAACCGAATTATCGAAAAGGAGCACCGGGCGTACCTTTTATATTCTGGACGAACCGACGACCGGTCTTCACATTGCCGATGTTCATAAGCTTGTTGACATTTTGCAGAGACTGACCGAAAATGGTAATACTGTTTTGGTAATCGAACACAATCTCGACGTCATTAAGACGGCCGATTATATAATTGATCTAGGCCCGGAGGGAGGGGACAAGGGTGGAACCGTTGTCGCATCCGGTACTCCGGAAGAGGTCGCGAACCACCCCACATCATATACCGGACAGTATCTGGCCCCGCTTCTGGAAAAGGCCCGTAATTTCGGGCCCCTTCATGAGGTGGATACACT
The DNA here is from genome assembly GCA_012523365.1 of Clostridiaceae bacterium. GTDB lineage: Bacteria > Bacillota > Clostridia > Saccharofermentanales > Saccharofermentanaceae > JAAYCT01. The sequence goes on along the minus strand of JAAYIQ010000126.1, from coordinate 10,675 downwards.
AAAATTCAAAGCAGAGGTCGACAGGGATCTCCTCGAGATTCAAACGTCGGTCAAGCCCCGAAGAAGAAAAGTCGGAAGAGAGACAAAGGACAAATAAATGACAAAATGCATAATCTGCAAAAAGAACGTTGCCGTGGTTTTTACGACACGCATTGAGAATGGTCGTCGCATCAGCGAAGGGCTGTGCCTGAAGTGCGCTTATCAGACCGGAATCGGAGGCATCGACGAGATGTTTGCCAAGTCCGGAATCAATGAGAAGAATATTGATCGGGTGTCCGATCGGCTCAACAACCTGATGACCGGTGTCGAAGGGACTCAGCCCGAGGACATCTTCAAGATGCTTCTTAATTCGGAGAACCTCCTTCCGGAGAATGATCTGATTGACGGAGATGAGGAGTTTCAGGACGAAGATGAAGAGGATCCGCAGAGCTCCGATCTCGGTTTTCTTGAGATCGGGAATCAGGACCTCGGCGGTGCCTTTGACATGAGTGATGAAGCAATCACTGACGAAGCCGCGGAAGATTCCTCGGACGGTATGCCCGGAGGGGATAAGAAGGCGGATGCCGGAGAAACCGGACCCCGCAGAACCGGAGAACGAAGAAGAGAGCCCAAACTGAGATTCCTGGACCAGTTCGGTACCAACCTTACTCTGAAGGCCCGGGAAGGCAAGATCGACAGAATTATCGGACGCGAGAAGGAATTGGAGCGTGTGATTCAGATCTTGAACCGCCGATCAAAGAATAATCCCGCTATACTCGGCGCGCCGGGAGTCGGGAAGACGGCAATTGCCGAAGGACTTGCGGTCCGCATTGCTGCGGGTCAGGTTCCCGCGAAGCTTCTGGATATGTCGGTTTATCTTCTTGACATGACTGCGATGGTTGCGGGGACGCAGTTTCGCGGCCAATTTGAGAGCCGGATGAAGGGTGTTGTCGATGACGCGAGAAAGAGCGAGAATATCATTTTAGTTATCGATGAACTTCACAATATCATGGGTGCCGGAGATGCCGAAGGCGCAATGAACGCGGCGAACATTCTGAAGCCCGCATTGGCCAAAGGTGAAATTCGCGTGATCGGTTCGACAACTCTGGATGAGTATCGTCGCTTTATTGAGAAGGATTCCGCCCTCGAACGCCGTTTCCAGAAGGTGATCGTCGAGGAACCGAGCGTCGAGGAGAGTATTGAGATCCTTAAGGGCATCCGCGACTATTACGAGAAGCACCACCATGTGTCATATTCTGATGAAGTGATTGAATATGCTGTCCGGGCGTCCGCACGCTACATCATGGATCGTTTTCTTCCGGACAAAGCGATCGACTTGCTTGATGAGTCCGGATCCAGAGCGAATCTGCGCGAGGTGCGCTTGGTCAAACTAAAGTCGTTGGCTAAAGAGACAGCGGAGAAACAGAAGCTCCTAACGGAGATTGAACAGAAAATCGAGGCATCTGCCCCCCAAATCATCGAGCAGGAAGGCCTTTATGAGAAACAGGCGGAGACTAAGGCTCAGCTCTTACGTTTGGAGGAGGAGTCGGCGTCGTTGGAAAGCGAGCTGGTCCCGACAATCATATCGCATGAGGATATCTCATCGGTCATTGAGATGTGGACCGGTATACCGGTCAAACGTATTTCGGAAACGGAATCGGAAAAGCTGATGAAGCTTGAAGACCGTCTGCATATGCGTGTCGTCGGTCAGGAAGATGCGGTAAGTGCCTTGGCGCGTGCAATCCGTCGGAATCGTTCCGGATTCGGCAAGAAACACAAACCGGCCTCGTTTATCTTTGTGGGACCGACCGGAGTCGGAAAAACCGAATTGGTCAAGGCCGTCGCGGAAGCGATGTTCGCACGCGAGGATGCGCTGATCCGCATGGATATGTCTGAGTTCATGGAGGCTCACACCGTCAGCAAATTGATCGGATCACCGCCCGGCTATGTCGGTTACGATGACGGAGGTCAGTTGACGGAGCGTGTTCGACGCAAGCCGTATTCGGTCATTCTTTTCGACGAGATCGAGAAGGCTCATCCCGATGTCTTTAATCTATTGCTCCAAATTCTCGATGACGGACGACTGACGGACAGCCACGGTCGATTGATTAATTTTGAAAACACCATCCTGGTCATGACCTCTAATGCCGGGACCACATTGAAGTCCAACGGTTTCGGGTTCGGCTCCGAAGGTCATGTTGCGATGGAGAGCCGGGTTCAAACGGTGCTTAAGGATATGTTCCGTCCGGAATTCTTGAACCGCGTCGATGAGATTATCGTGTTCCACGAACTGACCAAGGAAGAGATCCGTAAGATTGTCGATCTGATGCTCCGTGAACTCTCGGCTCAAATGGAGGAGAAACACATAACCCTTCTCGTTTCCGAGAAGGCAAAAGACGCCCTCGCTGAGGAGGGTTATGACGTGAAATACGGTGCCAGGCCTCTTCGCAAGACAATCCAGCGTCGTCTGGAGGATCCGTTATCGGATATGTTCCTCACATCGAAACTCGATCATGTCTGCGAGATACAAATCGGCCACGATGGTGAGAAGTATACGTTTGAACTTAAGGAGCGAGAAGAAACATCATAACCGATTTTCCTTTGGAAGATAAGAAAGCCCGTCGAGAACTTAACTCGCCGGGCTTTTTTCTTGGATTTAAGTGTTGGCTAAGAGCGATAGCTTCCATTGATTTTGACATAATCATAAGAAAAATCGCAAGTCCACATTCTGTCCGAAAAAACGCCGGACCCCAAGTTGACGCGTATCAGTACGCATTTCTGAGAAAGGATTCGCTTTGCCTCATCCTCGTCAAAATCGACTGCGCATCCGCCCTTGCATACTTGTAAATCCCCGAAAAAGATGTCCGTCCGTTCCGGATCAAAGTTCGCTCCGGAATAACCGGCGGCAGTCAATATTCGCCCCCAGTTCGCGTCCTCGCCGAAAATTGCCGTCTTGCACAAAGGCGAACGGCAGATGCTTCGAACGATCATGAGTGCGTCATCCTCGCTCGGAGCATCCTCGACCCGGACTTCGATCAGTTTTGTTGCACCTTCACCATCGGCGGCGATCATTTGAGCGAGATCCCGCGCAATATCTTGAAGAGCTTGTGCGAAAAGTGCATATTCATCCGTTCCCTGTTTGACTTCCTGTCCGGACATCCCGTTGGCGACCATCAGGATCGTATCGCATACAGATGTGTCTCCGTCGACGGATACCCGGTTGATCGTGTGTTTGACCGCCTCACGCAACAGCATATCCAGTGAAGAGGAGTCAATGGCGGCATCCGTTGTGATGATTCCGATCAGTGTCGCCAAATCCGGATGGATCATCCCGGATCCTTTTGCCATGCCGGATATTGTGACGGTATGTCCGTTGATTTCAATAACGGCCGAAGTTTCTTTGGGGACGAGATCCGTCGTCATGATAGCTCTCATAGCGGAGTGTGCCGCTTCTTCAGAAGCGGACAGGGTTCTACCGAGCTCGGTGATGCCCTTCTTCATTTTCTCGACGGAGAGACGCTTCCCGATCACGCCGGTCGAGCAGGTGAGGATCTCTTCCGGCCGAACACCAATCACTCGGGCGGCTTCTGCGGCCGTAAGTTCCGCATCCTCGTACCCCTGCGGACCGATACAGGCATTCGCGCTGACACTGTTGATCAGAATGCCGCGGCACGTCCCAAACTCCGATACAAGCCGGCGGGTGCGCTGTAAGGAGTGTCCCTGTATAAGATTTTGGGTGTATACGCCCGCAACGGATGCAGAACACTCCGAAACGACTAATGCAAGGTCGGGCTTGCCGTCCTTTTTCATTCCGCAATGAACACCGGCGGCCAGAAAACCTTTCGGCATCGTGATGTAAGAAATTTGTTTTCTCATATTTCCCTCTCGAAAAAGTACTGAACGAATGCGTATTATACACCATTTGTCGTGATTATTCATTCCTATCGACCGAAAATACGATATAATCAAGAAGCCTGAGAATGAAAACAAGGAGAATACCATGTGGACTTGTTCCGAAATTCGCCAAGCGGCTCGAAGCCGGATCCAATTATCGCTCTGGCCGGTGGTTCTTGTTACTTTTATTTACTTAGCGATCGTTTCCTTGCTTCCGTCGATCAGCTACGGGTTGAATACGATCATGAATGTTTCCGTTCAGAGGAGGTTCATCGGTTTTGGGGAGTTGATTGCGTTTTCTTCGCTTATGACCGGCGTATCATCGATCATTGGCTTTGCGCAACTCATTCTCGCTTTTTTGATGTTCAACCCCATGTTTGTCGGATACAACCGATATTTGGGTTCGGTGAAACAGAAATCGAATGATATCGGAAGCGGTGTCAGAAGTTTGTTCTGGGCTTTTCGAGAAGGGCGGTTCAGCGGAGTAGTGTCCGGAACGGCTTGGAAACAACTATGGATGATGATATGGAGCTTGGGTGTCTCGATGGTTGTAGTCGTCCCAACCGTTATCATATTTGGTGTTATGATCATCAGTGCATTTTCCGGCTTCGGTATTCAGAGCAACCATAACGATTTATTCGATGTCGGAACGGATATATTTCGGCGCACGATCGTTTGGTTGGTTGTTATTCTGATATATGTGATCGTCGCCGGCGTCGCGGTCGGTGCCGTTTTGCTCAATCGTAAGTATGCGTATCTCTTCACGGAGTTTATTTTGGCCGAGCGGACCGATATGCCGGCAAAGGCTGCGATCGATCTGAGCAAACAAATGACCCGTGGGATGAAGATGGATCTGTTTGTTTTGGATCTGTCCTTTATCGGCTGGTATATATTGAGTGCGTTAACGCTGTTTATTCTTCAGTTGTGGGTGTTTCCTTATCAAAGAGCGGCGTATTTGGAGGTTTATAATCGCCGTAAAGCGGAAATTGGAGTTATTATGAATCCTTCGGTTCAACAGGCGGAAGAAATCGGGCAGACAGAGATGAACGGAGTACAAGGATGAGCCAGGAAAGATATGATGTCGCCATTATCGGAGCGGGTATCGCCGGAATATTCGCGGCGTATGAATTGTTGATCTCCGATCCCGGATTGAAGGTCGTTCTGATCGAACAGGGACAGCCGGTTTCCAAGAGATCCTGTCCAATTATTAAAGGAGCGGTCGACAGCTGTATCGGATGCAGTCCGTGTGCGATCATGCGCGGATTCGGCGGAGCCGGAGCCTTTTCGGACGGAAAATTCAATTTTACAACGCAGTTCGGCGGGTGGCTCAATGAATACGTCTCGGACAAGGATTTGATGAAACTGATTGAGTATGTTGACAGCGTCAATATGCTTTTCGGGGCGACTACTGATATTTTCTCGACGGATACACCTGAGGCGAACGTGATTCGTCGCAAGGCGATCGCGCTGGATCTGCATCTGATGGATGCCAAGTGCAAGCATCTCGGAACGGAGCGGAATCGAGACCTCCTCGCGGCGCAATATGAATGGTTGGGTGAGCGGCTCGAGATTATGTGTGAGACACGCGTTGATGATATCTCCGTAACTGCGGAGGGAGGATTTGAGCTTGCCTCCGCCAGGGGAACGATCCGATGTGATTACTTGATCGCGGCTCCGGGTCGGTCGGGAGCTGAATGGTTTGCGAAACAATGTCAGAAGTTGAAATTGGTCATGATCAACAATCAAGTAGATCTCGGTCTGCGTGTTGAACTGCCCGCAATTGTTTTCAAGGAGATCACCGACGCGATGTATGAGGCGAAACTCCTGTATCGTACTTCCCGTTACAAGGATGTCGTTCGTACATTCTGCATGAATCCCTACGGATACGTGGTCACAGAGAATACGGACGGCATTATAACGGCCAACGGACACAGTTACACGGACCCGGCGATGAGAAGTGAGAATACGAATTTTGCGCTTCTTGTCAGCAATCGGTTTACGACCCCCTTTAATGAGCCGTATCAATACGGGAAACGCATCGCTTCGCTTTCAAATATGCTCGGCGGAGGGATCATGGTTCAGCGTTTCGGCGACCTCATGGATGGCAGAAGGACAAACGCACACCGTTTGCCGCAGGGCTTTGTTAAGCCTACGCTCAACGCGACTCCCGGTGATTTGTCGCTGGTTTTACCCAAACGGCATCTGGATAATATTATCGAGATGATGCAGGTTTTGGACAGACTTGCACCCGGTACCGCCAATCAGGACACGCTTCTGTATGGGGTTGAGGTTAAGTTCTACAGTGCGCGGATCAGTTTAACGAACGAGCTTGAGACAATGATCCCGAATTTCTTCGCGATCGGGGACGGAGCAGGCATTACACGCGGGCTTTCTCAAGCCGGAGCGAGCGGAGTACATGCAGCTCGAGCCGTGATGAAGCGTAAGGGACTTTCTTTCGGGAACGGTTAATGTTGACATTTCCGGCGTCCAAACATATAATTTCATTCGTGCCTTCAATCGGCACAACACGGTGGGATTAGTTCAGCTGGTTAGAGCGCTAGTTTGTGGCACTAGATATCGTGGGTTCGAATCCCATATCCCACCCCAACTTTCCCTTCCGATGGGGCAGGCTCGATTCTTGAATTCTCGCATCCGATGGGGTGTAGCCAAGCGGTAAGGCACGGGACTTTGACTCCCGCATGCGTAGGTTCAAATCCTGCCACCCCAGCCAAACGGTTCACTAGCTCAGTTGGTAGAGCACCTGACTTTTAATCAGGGGGTCCGGAGTTCGAACCTCCGGTGAGCCACCAAATCCCTTCGGGTATCCGCCCGAAGGGATTTTGTTTTTTAAATAATGCTTCGGAAGGCATGTTTTCGGAAAAACGATGAACTGAAACATATTTGATTTTGACGGACAATATCCGCACGGGGTTTATCATTTGCGGTTTTTCGGATATAATCATGAGTTGACGGAAGTATTCTAAAATACAGAAACTGTGATACGCTTTTGTAATGGAGTTGTTAAATGATTTTGCTAGAATGTATATGTCGTATTTTATGTTCCGTATTTTGACGGAGGAATAGATTATTTTTTATCGAATTGGAAACAGCAGGAGCAAGCCACATCGCGTGAACGGCGGATGCGCAAATGTGTCCGTTGCGATTTCGAGAATGATATGTGTAATATTATCATTCTTCATTGTTGTATGCCTTTTTCCTACGGGTCCGGTTCGGGCCGAAGTGCTTGCAAATGCCACCGTGTCCGGAAGTTATGTTAACGTACGTGCGTCCGCGACGACAGGTTCCTCGATCGTCGCCGTTCTTTATTGCGGACATCGTGTACAGATCACCGGACCATTAGTTTCAGATACATGGTACCCGATCAAAGCGACCGACTTGGACGGAGTTGAGAGGGTAGGCTTCATTTGGTCTGAATATCTTCTCCTTGACTCGCCGGATCCGATCGATCCGGAATCCTCTTTTGAATTGTCGATATCCGGTTTCCCGGAATCCTATAAGACTTCTCTGCGTGCACTGCACAAGAAATATCCGAACTGGGTATTTGCCCCGTTCATGACGAATCTCGATTATGAGACGGTTATCTCGATGGAGGCCAATGAGAGCAGTACAAATCCACGAAGTCTGATTGAGAGTTATGTCAACGACGCATGGCAGTCCACTTATACCAGAAACGATGCGACATTGCCGGGTTGGGAGCCATACGTAAATCCGAGTAACCTGGGATTAAAATACGATGCGTACAATTGGCTGACTGATACGTATATCTCGTATGACGCATCAAGATGGGTAAAAACTTCAAGAGGGTATGTCGCATACTCGGTTGATCCGAGAAACTTCTTGTCGGATACTCAAATTTTTCAGTTTTTCAAACTTTCGTATGACCCGATCACACAAACACTGGAGACCGTTCAGTCGATGCTGTCGTCACCGGACAATTCCTTTATGAAGTCCGGAATCATCAAGAACGACCTCAACGCAGATATTACTTATGCCCAGGCAATCATGGATGCGGCGGAAAACCATCAAATCAATCCTTACTTCCTGACAACCAGGATCAAACAGGAGATTCTGAAATCGAACGGACAGCCCGCAGATACGGCCTCGGGAACATACCCCGGATTTAAAGGATATTACAACTTTTACAATATTGGGGCTGTTTCAAACCCGGATCCGATTCGACCGGCACTGATTTATGCGTCAAGCACCAACGAAAATCCTGTTTATAATTTCAATCGCCCGTGGACCTCTCAATATAAGGCAATCGTCGGTGGAGCGGAGTGGATTGCCAGTGGTTATATTTCTCGCGGACAAGATACACTTTATTTGCAAAGATTCGATCTGATCGATAATGCCGACGGTCTGTATAGTCATCAGTATATGACGAGTACTCAGGCTCCCATATCGGAAGCGATCCGGTTAAAGGAAGCATATAAGGACCTGACGAATCTGCCGCTGTTGTTCTCGATTCCGGTATTTAATAATATGCCGGAAACCAACGTCCCTCCTCCTGCGTTGAAGGGGAACCCCAACAATTGGGTGACGGAGTTATCCATTACGGATCAGGCAATTACTCCGTCATTTGACCCGAATATATTCGAATATGACCTGGTTGTCGGTTATGGGATTGAATCGGTCAATTTCTCGGTTACAAAAGCATCTGTATACTCGTCGCTGACAGGAATTTCATGGAACGCGGTGAATTCGGAACTGCCTTTGGTGCGTACCGGCAACGTTCCGCTTCTTGTCGGTACGAATCAGGTTGTTATCACCTGTACGGCTCAGAACGGGGATGTCCGGACATATACGATCAACATTGTTCGCCTTGAGCAAGGGGTTGAACCTTTATTTACGTCTGATTACACTCTCATTAACCAGTATTTATCCGGAATCGCTGAAAAAATGACGGTAGAGACCTTTTTAAGCGGATTGACATTGGCGGAGGGAGCTCGAGCTGAGGTGCAGGACCGTCTCAATCAAAAAGTCACCGATATGACACGAATCATGCGAACCGGCGACCGTCTTGTGGTGTATAATGCCGAGAATGAAGCTGTGAATTTGTATTATGTTATACTTTTCGGCGATGTAAACGGAGACGGCCGCATTAATTCTTATGATATGACGATTACGGCACGGCATATTATCAAGGAGAACTTGATTTCCGGAATCGAATTTCTGGCCGCTGATGTTGATAAGAGCGGAAAACTGAACAGCATGGACATGACAATGATTGCCCGACATATTTTAAAGGAACAATTACTACCGCAGTGAGGACAGAATGAGAATTAAGAAATTTCGATCCGCAGTAGCGATGATACTCACGTTAATGATTTTGATAACTTGGATACCTGTTTCGTCAGTTCGTGCCGCCGCAGCGGCTGCAATGTCCGTTAGCGGAACCGCGGAGGTCGGCAAGACGATTACGGTATCAATAAAGGTGTCCGGGACCGATGGACCGTATAGCGGTTTTTCGGGAGGCTTTGTCTATAATTCCAATTTATTGACGTTGACGTCAATATCCAGTAATTATTCGAGCTATAACTGGTATTCGAGCATTTCGATGGGTACATTTTCATGCGCCGGAGCGAGCATTCCGACCGGAAGCACGATTGTTTCCGCGAAATTTACCTGTAAGGCAGCAGGAGATACGACCATCTCTTTATCAGATTTTGAAGTCGATGCTAATTACACAAGCGCATCCAGATCAATCTCGATTAAAACTCCGGTCCCGTTATCCGGTAATGCGAATTTATCCTCCCTTAAGGTGTCTCCCGGTACGCTGAACCCAAGCTTCTCTTCGTCCCGTACTTCATATTCAATGGATGTCGCGGAGGATGTATCGAAGGTGACGGTTACTGCCGTTGCGGAGCACAGCAAGGCTAAGGTTACACTCAATGGTGTTCAGAACAATATCAAACCGGGCGTCAATACGATTAAAATCACCGTAAAAGCGGAGGACGGAACGTCGAAAGTATACTCCGTCAAGGTCACACGGGCAACCGGACCGACCGGGTCGCCGACACCGACTCCTCAGCCGCTTCCTTTAATGGAGTATCTCAATCAGGAATGGATGATCGTTCCGATTGACGAGGATACTGACATCCCCGATGGCTTCAGTACTTCCACCGCAACCTATAAAGGGGTGGAAATACCGGTATTCAAAGGACTTGCTCAAGCCGGGTCGACCGACCAAATCCTGCTGGTTCAACTGCTTACGGATGAGCAAATTCGATTGTTTGTATATGATCAAAGTCGTCAATCTGTTTATCCTCTGCTTTTCATCAGTCAACCGGAGACTTCGTTAAGGGTATTGGATGCGGCGGATGCGAATCAGATTCCTTACGGGTATGAAACATTTGATTTCACGCACGATGGAGAAACCGTTACCGCTTATCGGTTGATCAGCGATCCTGCAAATCCACAGATATTGATGCTTCTGATGAATGCTCAGGCTGAAGAGGTCTTTTATCTTTACGATACTCTCGATCAATCATTCATGCCTTATCGGGGTAAGACGGTTCTCGTTGAACCGACTCCGTCCCCGACTCCCTCGGTCGAACCGACAGATTCTCAGCCGTCGATGAGCGTGAGCGAATCTTTGGTGCCGACGGAATCCGAAGCACAGACTGCAGAAACAAAATCGATTCTTCAGAATCTGAAGGATTTTCGAAATCCTTTCACCATCATATTCTATTTGGTTTGTTTGATCGCAATCGCTCTGGTCGCTGCGGTAGTAGCATTGATGATCAGCAGAAGATCCGACTATGACGGTGATGACTATGAC
>JAAYIQ010000125.1 GCA_012523365.1 Clostridiaceae bacterium | reverse complement strand
GCTCCTACGACCGTGGCTCCTCCGACCGAGGCGACCACGACTCAAACGGAAACGACTGCCCCCACCACGGTTAAGGTGATTGCAGACGAATTTATCGAGAACACATATGAATACGGTTGGTGCGACAAGGATATCACCATGTATGTCGATTCATACGGACCCGAGGACAGGCAAATCACGTTCATCATGAGCTTCTCCAACCCGATGCCTTATCTGGTCTTTACATGTGAGTTTTATTACAACGATGAAGCCCTTCCGTTTGTTTCGGAGCAGTATACCATGGGTGCCGAAGACTACAGTTATTACGTCGGAAGAAAGTATGATACTGCCATACAGCCGGGCACCTATCGAGTAGTAATCAGGATGACCGACAATTCCGTCGCACTGGACGAATCGATAATTGTGACTTGATCTTTATATATTCCGGACACTTAACTTCTCAGGCTGTCTCAATTTGCTCTGAACCGCATTTTGAGACAGCCTCTTTTTTGCTATAATAACGAAATAAGGATTTAAAGAGGTGAGCATGTATATTTCGGATCGTTTCGGCGATTATGAGCTCCTTTTCGCGGGTGGCGGAGAGAAATTTGAACGGTGGGGGGATGTGTTTCTTCAGCGGCCGGATCCTCAAGCCGTATGGCCGAAAGCGGATGACGACACGCCGGATCATCGGCCGAAGCCCCATGCCATATATCATCGCTCCGATAGTGGCGGAGGGTATTGGGCCACGCTGGAACCGTTTCCCCATAAATGGAGAATTTCTTACCCCGCCGTCGGAGGCGACCTGACCTTTATCATTGAGCCGACCGGGTTCAAGCATACCGGGCTGTTTCCCGAGCAAGCGGTAAACTGGGATTTTTGCGGGGACAGGATTCGCCGAAGGGCGACGGAGGGCGGCAAGACAAGGATATTGAATCTTTTTGCTTATACGGGAGGCGCGACGATGGCGGCCGCCGTGGCGGGAGCCGAAGAGGTGGTTCATGTCGACGCGTCAAAGGGCATGATTGCCCGCGCGAAAGAGAACATGATGGCATCGGGGCTCGAGCAGTCTTTTATTCGTTACATAGCCGAAGACTGTACCCGCTTTGTTGAGCGTGAGATTCGTCGCAAGCGTCAATATGACGGGATTATCATGGACCCTCCGGCGTATGGGAGAGGACCATCCGGTGAACTGTGGAAATTGGAGGATGCGCTATTCGGACTCGTCGGGAAATGTTGTCATCTTTTATCCGACCAACCGCTCTTTTTTGTCCTCAATTCCTATGCTTCCTCTTTGACGTCGCTTACCATGGAAAACATCCTCGGATTAACACTTCGCCGTCGGTTGGGGGGCTTTGTTCAATCGGGGGAATTGGGAATCCCCGCATCACGTATGAATATTGTTCTTCCTTGCGGATCAACGGCAAGATGGACGCCCGATCCATGCCGACCCGAGGATATTCCGGTTCGCGGCACAGAGAATTAAACGGAGGTATGCATTGAACGGGGATCGCTTTATTCCGGAAATTCTTTTTGAGGACAATCATTTGCTCGTTTGCGTGAAGCCGGCCGGCATTCTTTCTCAAGCGGACTCATCCGGTGATCCGGACATGCTCTCATTGTTGAAGGCGGATCTTAAAGTCAGATATAACAAGCCCGGACGGGTCTATCTCGGATTGGTTCACCGCCTGGACCGCCCGGTCCGGGGCGTGATGGTCTTCGCGAAAACCGATAAGTGCGCTTCCCGTATCAGTGCCCAAATCCGGGAAAGATCAATCGAGAAAAGGTATCGGGTGATCGTTTGCGGTATGATCGAATCGCCGTCCGGTCGTTTGCGTTCTTCGATTCTTAAGGACCCAGGAAGTAATACTGCTTCGGTCTTCGATCCGGAAGATGCACCGGAGAATGCAAAGGAGTCCGTGCTCTTATATGAGGTGATCGATCGGTCGAATATTTACTCGGGACCGGGAAGGATTCCGGTTACGCTTCTGGATGTTCAGTTGATAACCGGGCGTTCCCACCAGATCCGGGCTCAGCTTGCCGATTTCGGCCATCCGATTCTCGGAGATCGAAAATACGGAGGAGCGGAGCATTTTCGCGGGGACATATGCCTGGAGTGCCGTTCGATCACATTGCGGCATCCGATCAGAAATGAGAGAATGGAGTTCAAGGTGGCAGCCGTTGATCGGGAGCCATGGACGATTTTCGAGAAAGGTTGAAAATATGAGCGAGAACGAGATGATTCCCGAAGAGAAAATACGGAGCAATAAGGCTCAAATATTGGAATTGCTGCTGTCGACCCACCGGCCCGGCATGGAGCGGTTGGTGGAATGGATTGAGAACAAAACGGACTTTTTTTCGGCACCCGCTTCAACGAAATATCACCTCGCGTTCGTCGGCGGACTGGCCGAGCATAGTCTGAATGTTTATCGTCTTCTGCGGGGAAAGACGGACTCCGGACTGCTTCAACTTTCGGAAGACACGATCATCATCACCGCATTATTGCACGACCTATGCAAAGTGAATTTTTACGTCAGGGAGACCAAGAACGTCAAGGAAGGCAATAAAATCAACGCGTACGGCAAAGAAGTCGCGAATTGGGTGGAGAAAGAGGTGTGGTCGGTCAGGGATGAGTTTCCCGTCGGTCACGGAGAGAAGTCCTGCTATTATATTCAGTCCCATATACGCCTGACGGACGAGGAATACGCGATGATCCGACTTCATATGGGTTCGGACCGCAACGGTTACCCCGATCCGTTTGCCGAATCCGCGGCAAAATTCCCCGGTGTCGTCGCCATTCATACCTCGGACCTTGAGTCTGCTTATATTGTAGAGACCCGAGGTTAAGTCGTCCCGGCCGTTTTTTTCCCGGCAGTGGGCGATGAGGTCGAATTATATGTGCTGTCAGAATCCTATTCTTGTCCGTGACTCGGTTGACAGTGATCTATGCAAATCCATATAATAAAGATTCGGACCCGGACACGTCTCCGTATTTTACTCTGCTCGGCGCATGCCGACCCAAGGAGCGATCATGTATAAAAAAGTATCCACAGACATGAACTTTATGCAACGCGAGAAAGAAATCCTCGAGTTTTGGAAGGATAACGATATTCGTAATCGATCGATCCGCGAAGAAAAGGATGGGACCCGAACATTTACGCTTTATGACGGACCTCCGACGGCGAACGGAAAGCCTCATTTCGGTCATATCAAGACTCGCGTCATTAAGGATGTCATTCCGCGCTTTCACGGAATGAAGGGTGCGCGTGTGGAGTTCAAAGCCGGCTGGGATACCCACGGACTCCCGGTTGAACTGGAGGTCGAGAAGTTACTGGGCATTAACGGCAAACCCCAGATCGAAGAATACGGGGTGGAGCCGTTTATTAAGAAATGCAAGGAGTCGGTCTGGAAGTATTTGGACGAATGGCAGTTGATGTCGGACCGTGTCGGCTTTTGGGCGGACATGGAGAATCCTTACGTCACCTATGAGAATCAATATATCGAATCCGAGTGGTGGGCGTTAAAGACGATGTGGGAGAACGGAATGCTCTATAAAGGGCATAAGATTGTTCCCTATTGTCCGCGCTGCGGTACTTCGCTGTCGAGCCATGAGGTTGCGCAGGGGTATCGCCTGGTCAAGGAAAACTCCGTGTTTGTCCGCTTCAGGGTGGAGAATGAGCCGAACACTTATTTTGCTTCGTGGACGACTACGCCTTGGACGCTTCCTTCCAACGTCGCCCTGTGCGTCAATCCGGATGATGAGTATGTTTTGATTTCCGTACCGAAGGATCCCGACGGAACGGAGAGAACGGTATTTTACTACATGGCGGGTGTTTTGGCGCCGACACTTTT
>JAAYIQ010000124.1 GCA_012523365.1 Clostridiaceae bacterium | reverse complement strand
TCGAAAAGCCCCAAAACCCCATTGCTTCAAAAGTCATAGGTGCCGAGCTCAAAATCGGCAGAGCACTGTAAAACCCCTCGGCCAACTTGTCGAAGCACATCTCCAGGCGTTCGCTTTTCGGATAATAAGCGTAAACGCGTTGCTGTGTTTCCAAATAACATCCTACCCCGTCCGTATCCGTCGAGCGAATCAGACGAGCATCATACCAGTCGGACAAGTCAACGCCTACGATCTCTTTTTCTGACAGGACCTTATCCATTACAACCGACCGGGTGATTAATGACGGCATGCCCTTCTTGTTCATCGACAAAATCATCACTTGTTCATCTCCGGTAAAGAGTATCGACTGGTATGCGCCCGGGAGAGGTGAGGAGTTTTTCAGTTGCAACTCCCCAGCCGTATCAAAAATGATCATTTCGGAATCCGTCAGAACGCTAAAATACCTCTCTCCGTTAAAATCAATTCCCTGAATTTCCTTTCCATCCAGTACACTCATCTCCGTTTGCGTGGAATGCTCACGACCGTCCGAGTCAAAATGGCGCAAGGCGTATCTCTGACTCCAGAGGCCTTGCTCGGTATTTTTGACCAACAAGAAAATACTGCCGTCATTTGCCGGAAAAAAATGCTCCGCCGACCATTCTTCTTCTTCACTGAGCGAGACCACCGAGGTGATTCGATACTCAGCATCCATCGTGATCACACTTGTCTCGGAATTGATCACGGCCAGAAGTCGTGTTGCACCCTCATCATTTCTCATCTCAACAAATTGGGTATCGGGTTCTCGGATCGGCGCCCCGACAGTTGTAGATAATTCCTCCATCCAAGGCACAATTGACTTTTTGATGCAAATATTAGTTGAATAATTCTTAGTTGTGTCCAACGAAATCTTATTATTGCTACTCAAACATCCATCCGGTAAAAGAAATGCCAGTATAAGGGTAAACGTAATCGCCGCCCTAAACAAATGCTGTCGAGCGTTTTTCGATCGTAAACTCATCTGAACAGTGCTCCGTCCTTCATATTCAAAACGCGATCTGCCATGTCGGCCACCTCCTTATCGTGGGTGACAATGATAATGGTTTTTCCGCTGTTTCTTAAGTCTTTGAAAATATCGTAAATCTCAATCTTGGTCGATGAGTCCAGGGCGCCTGTCGGCTCGTCTGCAAGAATCAGCGACGGTTCGTTGACCAGGGCACGGGCAATCGCCACGCGTTGCTTCTGACCGCCGGACATTTGATAAACCTTTCTTTTTGACAGCTCCGGAATGCCGAACTGCTCCAGAACGTTTATGACGCGCCCTGACATTTCCTTTATCTTGCCCTTCGAAAATAGAAAAGGGACCGAGATGTTCTCATATGCCGTTCGATACGGAATTAATCCGAAGTCCTGAAGTACGAAGCCGATTTCCGAATTGCGAATCTCCGCCAGGCGTCGATCCGAGCATTTCTTGATGTCCTCGTCTTTAAGAAAGTATTCACCTTCCGTCGGACGGTCCAGGCACCCGATGATATGAAGCAGTGTTGACTTGCCGGATCCGGAGACGCCGAAAATCGCAACCATTTCGCCCTCAAAAACCTCCAGATCCAGCCCGTTCAACGCATGAACCGGCACATCCTTATGCGGAAAGTATGTTTTGGACACGTTTTTCATGCTGACAAGTTTATTCATCGGTCAGTCCTTTCTGGTTTGCTCAACCGGAGATGAGCGCCGGGCAAGAAGATATAGCGGAAGGATAAACAGGAAAGAAACAGCAAGTAAAATCAACAATATCCACCATGAATCCTTACCGTCAAACCATCTGTGATTTTCCCGGAATGCCATAAAAACCGCGGTACCCGACAAGAAGCTCAACACAATGATCGGAATATATACTATGCAGAAGAGGAAGATGCTTTGCCTCCAGGTAATACCGCACAT
>JAAYIQ010000123.1 GCA_012523365.1 Clostridiaceae bacterium | reverse complement strand
TTTATGCAACCGACCGACCTGTTTGACGGCTTGCCCGAGGCCTACCGCAGTTGCGGATGGCAGTAGTTATAACCGGAGGAGACTTACTGCCGACCGAAGACACGGTCGACAACGATCGAAACCAGAGGAGATATCTATGCTGAATTTTCCGAGCCGATCATGGGCGGAGATCGATATGGATGCCTTGGCGCATAATATGCGCGAGATCAGAAGAATCACGGCTCCCGAATGCGAAATCGCGGCGGTCGTTAAAGCGGACGCATACGGACATGGAGCCATTCAGGTCGCGGAAGTCCTGTTATCAAACGGCGCGAGCCGGCTGGCGGTTTCCATGGTTGACGAAGCCATTGAGTTGAGACGAAGCGGTATAACGGTGCCGATTCTCGTCTTGGGACATACGGACGCGAGACGCATCACCGAGGTGATCGGCGCGGAGTTGGAGCAGACCGTTTTTTCGGTCGAGTTTGCCCGTGCATTATCGGAACAGGCATCAGCCGCGAATCGGACCGTTAAGATCCATATCAAGATCGATACGGGAATGAACCGCGTGGGGTTTCTGCCGTCAGAACCGTCATTCGGAGAAATTCTTGAAATATCACGTATGCCGGGTATTTTTATCGAAGGGATTTTCTCTCACTTGGCGGTTGCGGACACTGATGACGATTATTTCACCGGAGAGCAATTCCGGATATTCACCGAAGTGCTGGAGACGCTCGAAAAGCGCGGCGTCAAAGCGCACGTTCGGCATATTTGCAACAGCGCGGGCATTCTTCGGTTTCCCGAAATGCACCTCGACATGGTGCGCGCGGGACTCATCATGTACGGAATGATTCCTCCCGGATGTCCGAGCCCGTTTACGAAGGTGGATTTGCGACCGGCCATGAGCCTGAAGTCTGCGGTTGTTCTGGTGAAGAAGCTTGAGCCGGGGGAGACGGTCAGTTACGGCCGACGGTTTACCACAGAGCGCGAGAGCGTGATCGCCACGATACCGATCGGATACGCTGACGGTTACGCCCGAAAACTGTCCAATCGATCATCGGCGCTGGTTCACGGGCACAGAGTCCCGGTCGTCGGCATCGTATGTATGGACATGTGCATGCTGGATGTCACCGATTCCGGGGAGCCGGTTTTGATCGGCGACGAGGCGGTGCTTTTCGGGAAACAACGAATAAACGGTAAAGATTTCTATTTGTCGGTTGATGAAATCGCCGATTTATCGGATACTATCAATTACGAGATTACCTGCTTAGTCGGCAAACGCGTGCCGCGAGCTTATGTGAGTAACGGAGAAATCATTTGTATGCACAGCTGCATATGGTGAATAGAAGGACACGAAAGGGGATTTTCGATGGACAATTCAAAAGAAAAGAAACTGAAACTTTTCGCCGCAAACGTCCGCAAACTGGTTATTGAGGCCGTGTATTCGGCACAGTCGGGGCATCCGGGCGGATCACTTTCTTCTGCGGATATTTTCTCGTATCTCTACGGCGACAAACTGCGCGTCGACCCTCTGAACCCGGAGGATCCGAAGCGTGACCGCTTCGTTTTATCCAAAGGACATTGCGCTCCGGGACTGTACGCCGCACTGTCACACCGGGGATTTTTCGACACATGCAAGATCAAGGAATTCCGCCAATGCGGATCGATGCTTCAGGGCCATCCGTGCCGCGCCTGTGTGCCCGGAGTCGATATGTCGACCGGATCCCTGGGTCAGGGCATCTCCGCCGCCGTCGGAATGGCGATGATGGGTAAACTGGACGGGGCCTCGTACCGGGTATACGCGTTGATGGGCGACGGTGAACTTCAGGAGGGTCAGGTGTGGGAGGCACAGATGTCAGCCGCTCACTATAAACTTGATAACCTGACCGCATTTATTGATTTTAACGGACTTCAGATCGACGGAAAGACCGACGATGTTATGAGCCTCGGATCGATCGAAGCCAAGACCAGAGCCTTCGGTTGGCACACGATCATGATAGACGGCCACGATTTTTCTCAGATCGAAGCCGCGGTCGAAGAGGCGGAAAAGACGAAGGGACAGCCGACGATGATCGTCGCGAAAACACATAAGGGAAAGGGAGTTTCCTTTATGGAGGATCAAGCCGGATGGCACGGTAAGGCTCCGAATCAAGAGCAATATGAGATGGCGATGGCGGAACTTGACGCCGCGCTCGCCGCATTGGAGGTGGAAGCATGACGAAGATGGCAACCCGTGAGGCTTACGGTAAGGCGCTGGTAGAGTTTGGCAAGGATCCGAACATCGTCGTTTTGGACGCAGATCTGTCCAAGTCAACGTTTACGATGCTTTTTCAGAAGGAATACCCCGAGCGACATTTTAACATGGGCATCGCCGAGGCAAATATGATGTCGGTTGCGGCCGGCATGTCGACGTGCGGCAAGACCGTATTTGCTTCAACGTTCGCGATTTTCGCGGCGGAGCGAGCACTGGAACAGGTTCGCAACTCGATTTGCTATCCGAATTTGAACGTTAAGGTGTGTGCGACGCATGCCGGTATTTCGGTCGGTGAGGATGGTGCTTCCCATCAGTGCGTCGAGGATCTGGCGATCATGAGAGCGATTCCGAATATGCGTGTTATCTCCCCGTGTGACGCTGCTTCAACAAGGCTTGCGATCCGCGCGGCGATCGAGACGCCCGGCCCGTTCTATGTGCGTCTCGGACGGCTCTCAGTTGAAGGCGTGTACGGCGAATACGGCGATGAGACGGAATTTACGATCGGAAAGGCCAATACCATACGCGAGGGCAAAGATATTACAATCATCGCGACCGGGCTGATGGTTCAGCAGAGCCTCGGAGCCGCGGAGATCCTTAAGGAGAAAGGCATCGACGCTCGCGTTCTTGACATGCACACGATCAAACCGATCGATACGGATGCCGTTGAGAAGGCGTCCAAAGAGACCGGCGCGATCGTTACCGTTGAAGAGCACAATATCCTCGGAGGCCTGGGCGGAGCGGTCGCCGAAGCGGCGGCAGAAACAACGCCTTGCATCATGAAGCGCGTCGGCATGAGAGATACGTTCGGCAAATCCGGAAAGCCTGAGGGTCTTTTAAAGATCTACGGTTTGACGGCGGAGGATATCGCGATCGAGGTCGAGAAGACCTATGCGCGCAAGATGAGTTTGGCGAAATAGAGCATATCCGTACGACTTCGAAGTGCGACCGCGGATAACTCCGGCGCTCAAAGAAGTCGGAAAGGTTTGAGTTCGTTATAAGGAAACGAAGCGCCCCGACTTGAATGCGGGGCGCTTTTCGCGCGGTGATATTCCGGATCGGGTGCTCTTTCTTCGGGTATGCAGATCATCGGTTCGGCGATTTATCGGATCCGGGCGCGAAGACCGACTACGCGGCCGACAATGATCGTCTTTCCGCGTTCCAGCTCGCTTCGCGGTATGAAGATCGGCTCGCTGGAAGGGTTTAATGAAATCAATGAAACACCGTTTTGATGCCGGGTCATCCGGAAAATACGGGCGGCTCCGCCATTGATGCAGACGGCGCAGATTTGTCCGTCATACTCCCTGTTCCCCCGAAGGATAAGGGCGATGTCTCCTTCACAGAATCGGGGTTCCATCGAATTGCCGATAACCTTGATTGCGAGAAAAGAATCTTGAATATCACGGTCGCTGACCAATGACGAACCTTCGTTTGCGTTCTCGAGAAAATATGCGATTTCCCGAAAATTCGTGGTAAACGTCTCCGGTCGTTCCTCTGTGCTTCGGTCGGGATGATTGGGTTGGAAATCCGTGTGAATCGGGAGGGAAAGGGTGTCAAACGAAAGGGGATTCCGATAAATCTTATCCAGTGATACTCCGAATCGTTCTGAAATCAAGAGCCCCAAATTCGGGTCAGGGCAGCTGATCCCTCGCTCCCATTTGGAAACGGTGGTTTGATCGACTTGAAACAGTGCGGCAAAGTCACTCTGACTCAACCCGGCTTCTTTTCGAATATCTCGAAGAACGCTCATAAATACCTCATCCGTCCGTGCCGACACCGCGAAAGCGGTACTGCCGATAAGAATAAATTATGACGGAGCGGAATATGAAACAAGCGCAAATGCGATTAAGGATTGAGAATATGAATAGCATGCCTATAAAAATGAGTCATGCTGCATATAACATGATTCAAAGTCGTAAGATATGCGAAAAAAGCATAACGAGACCTTCTTCCGCCTAGGTGATCGGTTTATAAAACAGTGCTCGGGGATAACCTCGCGAGAGATCGATCGAATCGATCAGGAATCCCCGCTTTTGGTAAAATCCCGCCACCGCCTCGTTGGAGAGCGCAGTATGTAAGAGAATGTGGGATACCCCCTCCGATCGGGCGATCCGCTCGGCCTCATCGATTAAATGACTTCCGATTCCGCGGCCGCGATCGCTCTGAAGTACCGCAAAACGCGTCAGATAGATGACAGTGCAATCTTCGGGTATTTCCCTGTTCGCAAGAAACTGTGCTTCCGGATAACGATCGGGGGCGTGAAAATATAACCGAACGGTGCCGACGATTTTTGAATTGTCATTTACTGCGACAAGGAGGACGGAATCGCCCATGGCGCGAACGATATCCGGAACACCTTCGCGAAGGGACTCCAAACGGTCCCCCCGAATCCCTGCGAGCGATCCGTATGTTCGCATAGAATCGCGTAACAGCCGGTTAATTGCTTTCGCTTCCCAATGCATCGCCCTTCGAACCGTCAAGGAAGCGCCTGATCCCGAAATCGGCGCGGAAGAAGATTCTTCGTTGCTCATCCTCTACCTCAGAAGACAGTGCACGAGAATCGCCTTGTGCGCGTGCAGACGATTCTCGGCTTCGTCGAAAACCACCGAGCATGGAGAGTCAATCACATCGGCGGTGACCTCGTAGCCCCGGTAAGCCGGAAGACAATGCATAAAAATGGCATCCTTTGCCGCATGACTCATCAAGTCCGCGTTTACCTGATACGGAGCGAAAATTTCCGCGCGATGTTTCTTCTCCTCTTCCTGTCCCATACTGGTCCATGTGTCGGTATAAACCACGTCAGCGTCCTTTACCGCCTCAAACGGGTCGGCGGTCATTTGAACGATTGATCCGGTGACGGCCGCGTCCGTATGGGCTTGCCGCACGAAAAATTCCGGACATGTGTAACCTTGCGGAGAAGCGACCGAAATATGCATTCCCGCCTTCGCGCAAGCTTGCAATAAAGAGTTGGCGACATTGTTTCCGTCGCCGACATAAGCCAGTTTCAATCCCCGGAGCGCTCCCTTATGTTCCCTGATTGTCAACAGGTCGGCGAGCGCCTGTGTAGGATGCTGATCATCGCTTAAACCATTGATCACGGGGATTGAACCGTAGTTTCTGAGGTCAACGATATCCCGGTGATCATGGGTCCGGATCATAATGCCGTCGAGCATCCGGGAAAGGACCTTCGCAGTATCTGCGATCGTCTCTCCGCGGCCGAGCTGGATGTCGTCCGAGCTCAGAAAAAGCGGCTGACCGCCGAGCTGATACATCCCGACCTCGAATGAAACGCGCGTCCGTGTCGAGGATTTCGTGAAAATCATGCCCAGAGATTTGCCGGACAGCAGAGGCTCGAAAACCCCCGCCTTAGTCTTTGCCTTCAGTTTGATCGCAGTGTCCAGAAGCTCGTCCAACTCGGACACGGACACATCTTCGTGAAAATCGATATAGTGTTTCATCGCTCTCTCCTCCGTAATCCTTTGGGTTCTCGCTAAATGGTTGATCCCGACTCGGTCAGCACCGCGTCGAATGTCGTGATAAAAGAAGCTGCCTGGGCGCGGGTCAGGATCAGCGGCGGGGCGAGACGGATCACTTGATCCCCGACGGACCCGATCAGCAGACCGGCCTCAAAACACTTTTTCTTGAGGGCGACGGCGACCGGTTTCTTGAGACTGATTCCGATCAGAAGACCCGCTCCGCGTATCTCTTCGATGATCTCATGTTTCCGGGCCAGAAGCCGCAGTTTCTTAACAAGGAACGCGCCGGTCGATTTGGCTTTGCCGACGAGGTTTTTCCTATCCACCTCGTCCAATACCGCCAGCGCGGCGGTACAAGCCAAAGGGTTACCGCCGAATGTCGAACCGTGGTCTCCCGGTAAGAATCCGGTCGAGGCTTCCTGCGTCGAGAGCACCGCTCCGATCGGTACTCCCCCTGCCAAACCTTTGGCCAGAGTGAGGATGTCGGGCGTGATCCCGTATTGCTCATACGCGAAAAATGTTCCGGTACGGGCAACACCGGTTTGTACCTCGTCGGCGATCAGAAGCGCTCCGGTTGAATCACAGATCGAACGGATCGCCCGAATGTAGCTGAGATCCGCCGGATAGACGCCAGACTCGCCCTGAACCATTTCGATGATGACGGCACAGGTCGTCTTGTCGACTTCCTTCTTCAGAGCGTCGATATCGTTATAAGGGACATGAACAACGCCCGGCATCAGAGGCTCGAACGGGGTCCGCATTTTCTCCTGCCCCGTCGCCGCGATCGTCGTCATCGTCCGTCCGTGAAAGGACCGGTCGGCGGAGACAATTTTGGGACGCGGCGCACCCTGACGATAGAAGTAGCCGCGGGCGAGCTTAAT
This sequence comes from Clostridiaceae bacterium, assembly GCA_012523365.1. Taxonomy (GTDB): domain Bacteria; phylum Bacillota; class Clostridia; order Saccharofermentanales; family Saccharofermentanaceae; genus JAAYCT01. Next base: position 11,164 of record JAAYIQ010000123.1, on the reverse strand, counting down.
GGCGCCCTCGTTGGCCTCGGCACCGGAGTTGCATAAAAAAACCCGATCCGCGAACCCGAGATCACACAGTTTCCGGGCCAATTCCGCTTGTTTTTCGATATAGAAGTAATTGGAACAATGGATGAACTTCCTGGCTTGCGTGCAGACGGCGCGAACCAGTCTCGGATGAGCGTGCCCGAGCGAACTGACCGCGATGCCTCCGATCATATCGAGATACTTTTTATCCTCGCTCGAAAAAAGGTAAACGCCCTTTCCGTGCGTAAAAACGACCGGCATACGTTTGCCGAAAACATTCATATAATACGTGTCGTCCAAGTGCATGGTCCACTCCAGTTGCTTTTCCATCGGTAAATCCTCTTTCGTTATAATCTTCGGAAGGCAAAAGGCCTCCGTTCATTGTACGGTTATTCGGAGCCGTGAAATCAGAGACGCCGCGGGAGGGCGGCTTAGATTTTTTCTCCGTCGAAGTAGGGTTTCTTTTCGCGGGTAATCATCGTTCCGATTCCTTTTCCGGTAAAAATCTCCAAAAGAATGCTGTGCGGGATCCGGCCGTCGATAATGTGGGCCCGGCCTACGCCTCTTCGGACCGTCTGCAGGCATCCCAAAACCTTCGGGATCATTCCGCCCGATATCTCGTCCTTGCTGATCAAATCGGTGATTTCCATCTCGGTCAGGACCGGAACCACCTTCATGGAGCCGTCCGGCATGCGGGTCATCACGCCTTCGACGTCGGTCAGGGTCATCAGCTTTTCCGCACCCAGAGCGGCGGCAATCTCGCCGGCGACCGTATCCGCGTTGATGTTGTAACTTTCGCCGTCCGGACCGATCCCGATCGGCGCGACGACAGGAATGAATTCGTCACTTGCGAGCATGGAGAGCACCTTGGTATTAATCTTGGTGATATTACCGACATAGCCGTAATCGACCGATTGACCGGATGCGTCGCGAGTCAGTTTCTCGCATTCGATCAGGTGACCGTCAATCCCGCAAATGCCGATTGCCTTGGCACCCTTTTGTCCGAGCGTCGAAACGATCTCCTTGTTGGTTTTGCCCGTAAGGACCATCTGCGCGACCTCCATCGTGCGCTTGTCCGTTATGCGCAACCCCTTTTCGAAACGGGATGGGATGCCCATCACATCCAACATCTGACTGATATCCGGCCCGCCTCCGTGAACGAGGACCGGGTTGATGCCGACATACTTTAACAGAGTGATATCGTCCATGACCGAGGATTTGAGTTCCTCGTTGATCATCGCGTTACCGCCGTACTTCACGACGATGGTTTTACCGGCAAGACTCTGGATATAAGGAAGCGCCTCAATCAAAATTTCGGCTTTCCCGATGAGTTCCTTCATGCCGAGTGTGTCAATGGCTTCGTGAATCGTCTTCAAGTTCTTATCCTCCGTTTATCGCGGACCGGCGGCCGGTCATTTGATCATTCCGATTATAGGGCACAACAGATCAATATATAAATGATGTTTTCGAAAAGCGGTCGGGCAGGATTGCTTCGGGCTTTGAAATCATTTGACCGGGCGTGGATCCGAAAAGCAAATCCTTTTCTTCAGAGGGCGGATCAGAGTCCCGACATCAAATTTGCAAGGCCGGTATCCTCGGGAAGGCCGAACATAACGTTCATCGCCTGTATGGCCTGAAGTGCGGCACCCTTTCCGAGATTATCCAGTGCGCTGAAAATCTTAACGAGGCCGGTTCTCGGATCAAAATCCACGGAGATGTCAATGTAGTTGGTTCCCGCGACGTGCGAGGTGGTCGGCAGAGCGGAGCCTTTCATTACCCGAACGAAGCGCTCGTCTTTATAATCATTTTCTAAAGCCTCGCGCAGTGAGGCGAGAGAGCAGGAACCGTCGGAAGACGCGGGATGCGCATAAATTGTCGCCAACATGCCGCGCTTTACCGGGATCAGATGCGGCGTGAATGTCACGTGGATCTCCCGGCCGGCGATAAACGAACATTCCTGCTCGATCTCCGTCGTATGGCGATGGTTGATTACGGAATAAGGCTTAAAACTCTCGTCAAGCTCGCAAAACGCAAACGGCAGGTCGGCTTTGCGACCGGCACCGGAAACCGCCGAAAGAGCGTCGATGACGATTCCGTCGGGTGAAATTAATCCGTGCCGCAAAAACGGTGCGAGAGCCAGAACCGAACAGGTCGGATAACAGCCGGGATTGGCCGTCAACTTTGCGTCGGCAAGCTTTGAGCGATACAATTCGGGAATTCCGTAAACCGCCTCCGACAGGAGTTCCGGGCACGGATGCTCCAGACCGTACGAAAAGGTATAGGGTTCAAGTGTGCGATAGCGAAAATCGCCGCTGTGATCAATCACCCGTACTCCGGACTCCAAAAGGGTCGGGACCGTCGCGGAGGATACTCCGTGCGGGAGCGCAGTGATGACGAGGTCGCATTGTCCGGCTGTTTCTTCCGGCGTTCCGTCGGTCAGCCCGATATCACAGATTCCCGAAAAAGAAGGGTAGATGTCGGAAAACTTTTTTCCGGTAAAACTCCGGGAGGTCAGTACGGTTATCCGGGTATCCGGGTGGGCGGATAATCCCCGTACCAACTCAGCTCCGACATATCCGGTCGCCCCGATGATTCCCACTTTGAATTTGCTCATGATTTTACACCTCGCGCCTTTGTCCGGTATTTTGATTCTACACCAACCGAAGCGGGATAGAAATGACCTTTGACGTCGCCGACCGAAAGCCGTTTTCGATCCTGCTCGTAATATTTATACAGAATAGTGCATAAAATTGCAGAATTCAATAGATATTTTCTTTGAAAAGAGGGGAATATACATTGTGCACAAAATCCCTGATCTGTTTATGGTTATTTTGACGTATTTAACTGATAATGCTTCCAAATCGACTCGCGAACTTTTGGCTATTTTGGCATATGGCACGGAACGGGCGCGGATGCTATATTATTGGTATATCATTTATTCCGCCGCCTTATGGCGGTGATTTTATCGGAGGTATAAACATGGCCAGCTTGTCTCTTCAACACGTATATAAGAAGTTTGAGGGCGGTGTCGTTGCGGTCAGCGATTTCAATCTGGAGATTGCGGACAAGGAATTCGTTATTCTTGTCGGACCTTCCGGATGCGGTAAGTCTACGACACTCAGAATGGTTGCCGGTCTCGAAGACGTTACCGAAGGCGAAATTTACATCGATGATCGTATGGTCAACGACGTTCTGCCTAAGGATCGTGACATCGCGATGGTTTTCCAGAACTATGCCCTTTATCCGCATATGACCGTTTTTGACAACATGGCGTTCGGCCTGAAGATCCGTAAGGTTCCGAAGGATGAGATCAAGAGACGCGTGAATGAGGCGGCAAGAATTCTTGAGATCGAGCATCTTCTGGCTCGTAAGCCGAAGGCTCTGTCCGGCGGACAGAGACAGCGTGTCGCTCTCGGACGTGCCATCGTCCGTGACCCGAAGGTCTTCCTTATGGATGAGCCTCTTTCGAACCTCGACGCCAAACTTCGTGTTCAGATGCGTGTTGAGATCACCAAGCTCCACCAGAGACTGCAGACGACGATCATCTATGTTACCCATGACCAGACCGAGGCCATGACGATGGGTACCCGTATCGTTGTTATGAAGGACGGATTCATCCAGCAGGTTGATTCCCCGAGTGAGCTTTATCAGAACCCCGTTAACACCTTCGTCGCCGGATTTATCGGAATGCCTCCGATGAACTTCATCAACGCGATCGTACAGGTCGAGGGTAACGATGTTTACATTTCCTTCGAGAACTTCTCGATCAAGCTTCCCGAGCGTTATTCCGTACCTGAGGTCATGGAGCAGGACGGCCGCGAGGTTATCTTCGGCGTACGTCCCGAGGCGATCACCGACGAGACGACCTACGTCTCCAATCACCCCGAGTCTTCCTTTACCGCGGATGTCGACGTTGTCGAGATGCTCGGTGCCGAGACCTATCTGTATGTTACTGTCAGCGGTTCTCTCCCGCTTACAGCCAGAGTTGACCCGACGACGTCTGTTTCGAGAGTCGGCGAAGTCGTTGATCTGGCGATCGACGCGAACCGCGTCCACATTTTTGATAAGGACACGGAGCAGAGCATTATTTCCTAAATCAGGAAAGCGAACGATTCCCTCACCGGTCCCCGCTCATACGGGGGCCGGTTTTTTATTCCGGTGATTTAAGGAACGCAAAGGTGCGTCGCTCTTGCAAGATCGTTGATGAACGTATAAGATTAATTGGGTACGAATGCGGGTTGAGAACGCTTATTCGGGTGTTCATCAGTGTGATTCGGGAAGGGTTCCGGGTGATTTTCATGGAAGAAATCAAAAGATGCATGCGAGAGGTCAAAAGAATTCTGAATCGAACGGTCGGTATTCTGGACATGACCGGAACGGTGATCGCCTGTACGGAGCCGGATCTGGAAGGAACCGAAGATTCTTCCGTTCGAGCGATTTTGAAGTCCGGGGATTTATTTGTCGCGACGAGCGAGAAAACATACTATCGTATGGTGAACGGCGACGCGACCCAATATATCGCGTTCATCATCGGGACGGATCCGAATGACCGGATCCATTTGGAACTGGTTGCGCAATGGGTCCGTACCGCGCTCAAAGATCGCAACACGGACACAGAGCGATCGACCTTTATCAAGAATATTCTTCTTGAGAACGAATTGCCCGGAGACATTCCCTTGAAAGCACGGGAGTTTAAGATTCCATATACGCTCAACCGAATCGTTTTCATTGTCCGTGTCCCTCGAACGGACGGGCCGGAATGTCTGGACATCCTTCAAAATATCTATCCGGATTCGAAGACGACGCACACCTTCGCGATGGACGAGGAAACGATTGTACTGGTCATAGAGATCGAAGGAGAATTCGATGAGTTCGTATCCGAGCGGAGCCGGACGATTCGCGACAATCTCAATGCCGAATCGATGAGTCGGGTGAATATTGGTATCGGAATGCCGGCGCCTGCCTTGAAAGATGTGGCCAAGTCATACCGTGAGGCGATTCTTGCGTTAAGAGTCGGCAGTATTTTCGAGAGCGAGAAATGCGTGATGCGTTACGATAAGCTCGGACTGGGCCGGTTGATCTACCAACTGCCCCCGACGCTCTGCAATATGTTTTTGGATGAAGTATTTGCTCAGGGCACGTATGAGTCACTCGACTCCGAAACGCTTCTTACGATCGCGAAATTTTTCGAGAACAACCTCAACGGCAGTGAGACGTCCCGCAAACTTTTTGTACACCGCAATACCCTTGTATACCGTCTGGATAAAGTCCAGAAGATCACCGGACTCGATTTGCGCAGTTTTGACGATGCGGTTCTGTTTAAACTGGCGGCAATGGTTCGGACTTACCTCGAGAAACAGGAGAAGAATACCCGTCCTTCCAAGAATATTTGGTAACGGGTTTCATGTGAGCATCAGTGATTCGCTTTGAAAATATCCATAAGACGTATAAGTCGGGATCGGACGCGCTTCGCGGAGTCAATTTCAAAATTGACGACGGGGAATTCGTTTTTATTATCGGCAAGAGCGGCTCGGGTAAATCTACTTTAATTAAGTTGATTACCCGCGAGGAGAAGCCTTCGCGCGGGTATGTTCTTGTTGACCGATTCCCGATTTCCAAGATGCAATCGGCGCTCGTTCCGGTTCTGCGCAGGCAGATCGGCATGATTTTTCAGGACTTTCGACTGATCGAAAGCAAGACGGTTTTTGAAAATGTGGCTTTTGCCGGGGAAATTGTCGGTATGCCCAAGCGCAAACTCGAACAGATGGTCGAGATTGTTCTGGGTGTTGTGGATTTGCGTCACAAAGCACACGCTATGCCCCTGGAGCTTTCCGGAGGGGAGCAGCAGCGGGTTGCCATTGCCCGTGCCATGGTCAACGATCCGAAGTTGATCGTTGCGGATGAGCCGACGGGTAACCTTGACCCGCAAACCAGTGAGTCGATCATGGCCTTGCTCGAAGAAATCAACCGGAACGGCACAACAGTTGTAATTTGCACGCATGACAGCAATCTGGTCGATCGGATGAAGAAAAGGGTCATCGAGATCGAGGACGGCTTGATTGTTCGTGATGAATTAGACAGCGGGTATTGCGCTCAGATCAAAGAAGCGGCGAAGTCAGTCGCCGGAGGTAAGAAATGAGCGTGCGAGCGTTTTTTAATTCGGTCCGTGAGGGGTTTAAGGGCATTGTGCGACATCCTCTTGTCACTGTCGCGTCCGTGACGACCATTCTCCTCATGCTTCTCCTGATGGCTTCTTTCTTCATTTTCTCGGCGAACGCCAGGGCAATCATGAAAAAGGTCGGCCAACAACCTCCGATCGAAGTGTATATGAGACTGAGCAGTCTTGAGGAGGAAAGAGCTTCCGTACGGAGCTTTCTGGACGCCAATCCCGGAGTGATTCTGTCCTATCGGCAAATGACGCCGGAAGAAAACTATAATCGTTTTCGCGAGAATCTCGGCACCAGTGCCAGCATTCTGGATGATTTTGACTATAACACTTATCTTCCGCATACTTTCAGCGTTCAATTGATCGATCCGGCTTATGCGGGTGAGGTTGTTATGCGTTTACAGGCGATCCCCGGTGTGAATAAGGTCCTGCAGGAAAGCCGTGTGATGGAATTCTTGTCCACCGCGACGAAATGGGTGAACATGGGCACGTTGGTCGCGTTCGCGGTCCTTTTCCTGATTGCTTTGTTTATTATATCCAACATGGTTCGGATCTCGGTATATTCGAGATCCGCGGAAATTTTTATCATGAAATTTGTCGGTGCGACTCCGGGTTATATCCGGCTTCCGTATATTGTCGAGGGTGCCATCGTCGGATTTTTCAGCGCCGTGCTGGCTTGGACGATCGCGCATTTGGCATATTCCAGACTTTTTGATATGATGATGAAAGATGTTTCCGGTACAAGTTATTATTCTCTTGTGCCGGTCGGTAGTCTGACATATTGGGTCGCCCTGATTTGCGTTGCTTTGGGCGTGTTTATAGGTGCTTCGGGAAGCGGTATCGCGGTCCGGAAGTACATCAAGGTGTAGCGGAGGTACGGTTTTGAAAAAGCTTCGTTCCGTTTATTCATTTTCCCCGCGTTCCGGACTCACTGCCTTTCTTTCGGTCTTGCTGGTGTTTTCCCTGCTTGCCGGTACATTCACCTTGTATTCGAACAAGGTAAATGCGGCAGTCGGAATATCGGATCCGTATTCCAAATCAGAAGATATCAAGGAAGCCAAGCAGGAGAAGAAAGATACGGAGGAAGAGATCGCCGAAGCTAAGAGCATGATCAAGGCTCTTTCGGGTGAACTTTCCGAACTCAAAGGAGAGCTCAAGGAGCTTCAGGATCTGAATGACGCTCAACGAGCGCAGTATATTACGATCGCGGAAGAACTGGCTGCGGCTCTTTTGGCGAAGAATGATGCGTTGGCCATGTATTTGGAAGCTCAGGAGACATTGGAACTTAAAAATCTGGAGTACTCCGAGCGGATCAGTGTTATGTTTGAATTTCAGAATAAATCCACTCTGGAAATCCTCTTGGAGTCCGATAATCTGGCGGGTTTTTTCACGAACCTTGAGATCGTCGAACTGATTGCGGATTCGGACCATCAGATCATGGAAGAGATGAAGGCGGCACTGGACGACGCCCAACTGAAGAGTGATTACGCGCTTCAGGAAGCGGAAGATATGCAGGCAATCGCGGATCAGAAGAGAGCGGAACTTCTGGAACTTGAGGCGATGATCGGCAAGACGGAAGATACACTCAAGCAGAAGAAAACCGAGCTCTCGAAGTGGGAGAAGAAACAGGACGATCTGGAAGCGGAGTCCAAGAAACTGGACGATGAAATCGCGCGACTCCAGAGAGAACTTTATAATGGTGGTTCCGGAGGCAATCCGCCGAACGGGAAATTCACATGGCCATATCCCGGCGACTACAAGATATACTCACCGTACGGTATGAGATTTCACCCCGTTTACAAGGTCAATAAGATGCATTGGGGTGTTGATCTCGGCGGATCATACGGAAATCCGATCGTTGCGGCGGCGGACGGAACGGTCATTCTGGTATACGCTCCCTGGTCCGGTCAGAACAAAGGCGGAACCAATTACGGTAATTACCTTGTCATTGATCACGGCGGCGGAGTGTCTACGTTGTACGCACACTGTAAGTATGTCGACGTGCAGGTCGGCGACAAGGTCGTGGCAGGACAGGCGGTCGCGCGTTGCGGAAGCACCGGAACTTCGACGGGGCCGCACTTGCACTTCGAAGTCAGAGTTAACGGTAGCAAGGTTAATCCGGCGAATTATATCACCTGACGGAGGTGGATCCGGATGTCGGATACCGCGTACGATTCTCTGTCGGCTTTTTATAATAATCTCCAGAGCGAAGTCGATGTCCGGGTGGTATCGGATCGTATTTGTGCGCTGATCGCAAAGTACGGTCCTGCGAAAGGCGACGGAGAAGCCGGCAATCTGATCGTCTGTGATTTGGGCTGTGGAACCGGAAGCGTGGCATTTGAACTGGCCGGGCGCGGATATGAAATCATCGCGATCGACCGATCCGGGGGGATGCTGGCCGCGGCCGGAGAAACCTTTGCCGAGGGCGGGCGCGAAGCGCTTTTCGTAAGGCAGGATATCTCTCGGTTGGACCTCTTCGGAACAGTTGATGTTTTCTTGAGCTTAACGGATACGTTGAATCACTTGACGGACGCGCGGGCGTTCCGTCGGGTTTTTGCCAGCCTTCGGAATTTTTTGAATCCCGGCGGACTGTTTGTTTTTGACCTGCTGACGCTTCGCTATATGCGAGACGTACGCGGGAGCGGGGAGTACAGCGATATTTCGGACGATTACGCACTCATATGGCAGAATCGATTCAATGAGAAAACCGGATCGGGCAGATCGGACATGACGCTTTTTTCGAGAAGTGGGGAGAATTTGTACAAACGATCGGATTTCTCGGTCGCGGAGCGTTACTATTCCGAGGAAGATGTTCGCGATGCGATGAAATCGGCGGATCTGGAGCTGGTTGGGATATTTAGCGGCTATATTAATCGAAAAGCGCGCGAGGATGATGTTCGGCATCTTTATGTGACCCGACGTCGCGCGTAAGAAGTGAAGGGGACAGCATGAGCGACACAGGACATGATTTCTATCACGCACCGGGTGCACCGAAAGATCCCGGTGCCGATTACATGGTTACCGCGACGGCGATGGGAGGCAAAGTTCGTGCGCTTTCAGTCCGGACGACGAATCTCTGCAATGAAGCACTTCGGATTCACGGCACGTCGCCTGCGGCGACGGTTGCTCTCGGACGTTTTATGACCGGAGCCCTGCTCCTGGCTTCTAATCTCAAAGGAGATCGAGACAGTCTAACTGCGAATATTCGAAGCGACGGACCGATCCGGGGGATGACCGCGGTCTGTGACTCGCTCGGAAACGTCAAGGCATACTGTATGGAACCGACTATCGAAACGGCACTTCTGGCTCCGGGCAAAATGGACATTTCGGCTGTTGTCGGGAAGGGCATTTTGACCGTCGTTCGCGATTTGGGGTTGAAGGAGCCCTATGTCGGATCCTCGGAGTTGATTTCCGGAGAGATCGGCGAAGATTTCGCGTACTTCCTCGGGGTTTCGGAACAAACCCGGTCGGTGGTGTCCCTCGGCGTTCTGGTGGATGCTTCGGGCGTCCTTCATGCCGGCGGTTTCATGGTTCAACTTCTTCCGGATGCGGGAGACGATGTCGCGGAGTATCTTGAGAAGCGCGCGACAGGCGGCTTTCCGGGCATCACATTTTTGATGTCGGAAGGAATGAATCCGGAGAAGATACTCGATATGTTTCTGGGAGACCCGGAGATTCAATTCCTGTCGGGACGCCCGGTCAAATATGCTTGTACCTGTGGGCGGGATCGAATGGAACGATCATTGATGGCGCTTGGGAAGAAGGATCTGGACGAGTTGGCGTCCGATCCGACCGGGATTGATCTGGAGTGTCATTTCTGCGGATCGAAGTACCATTTTGAACAAACTGACGTGATAGGGATTCTGGCGACCGCAACCGGGAAATCCGGGACAAGCGAGGATTAGGGAGGCCGAGATGTTTGAAGGACAAGCAGTCAACATTATTCAGAACGCGATACGCGACAGTAAGGATATTCGAATAATTGCCCGACGGGAGAACACCTTCGCCGGAAGTGAGGTGGTGACGGACCTTGCCTCCGCGGATCATTTTTCTTTGGCGCTGAATATGCTTTTCGTGAATATGATTGCAGTGAATTTTATCAGCGCCATTCTTCTTCTATTTGCTGTATTCTTTATGTTCGCGAATCTTCCCGTCTATGCCCTTGCATTTGCAGGCATCACGATCTTCGACGTTCTTTATATGCTTTTTCTGGCTTACGCGAAAAGCGTCGCACACGGGAACGCAACCAAGATCGGATACGGTTTTTCCCAGCGCGGACTTTTCGTGAAGGACTCAGAAGGGTACTTGTCTTTGGAGTGGAAACTGGTCCGGGCTCGTGAGACCCGGCGACATTATTTCTTTTATTACTCGACCTTCGGAGCCTTGATCATTCCCAAACGCTGTATAAACGACGCACAGAAAGAGATGATCGAAGCATTCATAGATACATTCGAGCTGAAAAAGAAACCGTCAAGAAGGATCTCGATCCGTTGATCAACGGGTCTTTGGCTTTTATTTCCCGGACTTTTCATCGTCGGTTAGCGTTGCCCTCAAAGCCGGAGAATCGTATGAGAAACCGGAAATAAAGAAAGTGCCGTCTTTCTCGCTAAGGTACAAATGGATCGTGACATCGCCGGATTCCTTCTCGAATAAAGCGCTGTACGACAAGTAGATCAGTTTCGTGCCCGCGTTTAAGATGCGTCGGCATTCGACTAAATCGCGACTTCGGTACGCTCCGATCGTTTCATCGAAAAGCTCCGTCAACGCTCGAAAATCGTTTTCCTTCATGGCCGACAACATATTCGCGTCAAAGTCGGCCGAGAAAACATCGTAGTCACGTTTCTCGATTCCTTCGAGCAGATTGTCGGCTACGGCCTCGGCTTGAACGCGCTCCTCCTCGGAAACAGGCTTTTGCCCGCAGGCCGAAAGGCCGGCGATGATCAGGATTGAGAGAAACAGTGCTGATGCGATTTTGAATAATTT
>JAAYIQ010000122.1 GCA_012523365.1 Clostridiaceae bacterium | reverse complement strand
TTTTTAGATTGCAAATTTTTATGCCGTGCGTTTTCTCTATCTGCGAGTCGTCCTTCCTTTTCGAAAAGCGCCTCTGATTCTTCCTATCGGGCGAGCGCCCGGAGCTTTCGCATCCGGCCGGCGATCAAGGCGACCGGCAGCATCATGAGAAGATCCTTCCAGATAAAAGGCAGAACCGAAATCATTATAACTTCTCGGAGCGACAGTTTTTCCATGACTCCCGCGCCGAACAGATGCGAAAACAAGAAGAGATACCCTCCCCCGAAAAGATAGCAGACAAGGATCGACGCGACGGATGATAGAGCAATTCCAGCATAGGTTATAAGCGCGGAGCTCTTGGCACTGTCCAAAAGACCGGAGAACATCCCCGCACAGAATGCGCAGACCGGAAAGCCGAGGAGAAATCCGAAGGTCGGCTGGAAAATATAGGATATCCCTCCGCCCGAAGAAAAAACCGGCAAACCGATCAGCCCCATCAGGAGATAAAGGCCTTGTGCCGCCGCACCTTTCCACGGTCCGAGAAGAAGTCCGGTCAGGATGACCATCGGAAGTTGAAGCGTGATCGGGATCGGAGCGCCGGCTACGGCGATCCTGGCGCTGATGATCATCAAGACGGTAAAAACCGGCACCAGAGTCATGGTCCGGAGGAATTCTTTTCTCTTTGCGGACGCCGAAGCTCCGGTCTTGATCGTCGTCGGGTCGGTGGCTTCGCGAATCATCTGTCCCTACCAGTCCTTCAGATAAAAAATTGGTCCAATCCGGTTAATTGTAAACCATACACCTCGATTGTCAACCTTTGTGACAAAAATCGGGGCTCCGAAGAGCCCCGAAAATCATTCATTGATCGGCTGTGATTACTCGATCGGCTTACCGCATTCCGGGCAGAATTTCGGCTTCTTGGCTCCGGGCTCGCCCTTCCAGCCGCATTCCTTGCATTCTGCGGGGGCGGGTTTCGGCTTTCCGCACTCGGTACAAAAATTCTTCTGGTTACCCTGAGCACCGCATTCACAGGTCCAGCCGGCCTGAGATGCCTGGGACTTTCCGCACTCCGCGCAGAATTTACTGGTGTTACCGGTCGCACCGCACACGCAGGTCCAACCCTCCGGTTGTCCGGCAGGAGCGCCTCCGGTCTGTCCCTGCTTTAATGCGTCCATGGCGGCAGCCCCCGTGCCTCCGCTTACATTATTCATCATCCCCATACCGAACATGGTATTCGCTACCCCGCTTTCGTTTGCTGCCCCGATCTTCATGGCTTCAGCCGTTGAAGTCACGTAATTGACTGCCGCGCGATTTCCTTCCGACATAAAGATCGTTTCATCGAATTTCTTGATCTTTTCTTTGGATTCGTCAGTCGGGGATATTCCGCCGATCGCAGCGGAAACAATGACCATACCGCGACCTTCAAGCCACTCATCGTCCAAGGCTTGATTCATGTAATCCCGTAAACGTGTTTGCTCAGCCAAAAGGTGGCTGTATATGATCCGATCGACGCTGCCGAGTTTGTTGAGCGCTTCGGAAATCTTCGTCATAAACTCCATCTTGATCTGATCCGCGAGCTCACTGCGTTTATAGTCGTCCGCAACGTTTCCAACAATGGATTTAAAGAAGGTCACCGGATTCTCGATTCGGTACGAAAAAGTTCCGTTCAGGCGGAGGTCGATCAGGCCGAAATTCGGGTCAGGATACATGATCGGCGCTGCCGATCCGAATTTGTTGTCAATGATCTCGAGCATGTTGACAAAATAAACACGTTGTTGCATCGGGATCTCTCCGCCCGCTTTGATACGATTCCAGAGATCACCGATCGACTGCTTCGCGCCCTCCAAAAAACCGCTTGAGCCGAAGCAAGAAGGAGCCGATGAAGCGTCCCATGTATACATACCCGCCTCGGTTGTGAAGTCGGTGACTTCTCCGGCATCCACCAGTAGAAGTGCCGTTCCCTCGGGAACCGCGATATTCGATCCGCTTGAGATCACCTCTTCGTCGCCCTTATTACCGCCGCGGGACATTTTCTTCGCGCCCTTCTTGACAAGGACTTCCTTGCCGAGCGAATCACACGTGAAAAATTCCAGATACTGATCGGAAAGAGTCGATCCGATCGATTGAATTGCTGCCTTAATCAATCCCATTTTGCTTCCTCCTGTGAACTATTTCTCTGTAAGTTTGTCCGCGCGCCATACGCGGATATCAACGGGTGTAAGTCCTACCCCGCAATACAGGCATTGCCTACTTTCCAGCGTACGTACAGGCGCCCCGCAGTTCGGGCAAACAACCCCGATCGCATTCACTTCCGTGCTCGTCAACTTGCTTTCGTCAATGATATCGACAACGGACATGTTGTAGCGCGTCTGTTCCAGTTGATCCGGTTCTCCCGGTACCACCTCTCCATTTTGCTTGATTACATGAAAATATTCAATAGCGAATTCGAAAGTAATCACCCGGGTCCCTGCCGTTTTATCGTACGAGCGGATACCGGTACGGTGAATTTTGATGTGTGAAAAAGTTTCAGCCTTCCCTTCCCGCTTCAAATCATCGATTCTTTGGCGAATTTTTTCGCGAAATGCGTCGGTCACGCGGATCGGAATCGCGTTGTTGCCGCTTCCGTAATGCAGTAATGGTTTGTCAGAGGTCTCCATACCCCCGGTGCGTTCGGATATTTCACGAAGGGTCATGATCAACAGTTGCTCGCATGAGGATTTTAACTGTTCGATATTGAGTTCCGGAAAATCTCTGGAAATCAAGGGAACCAGTGCGGAAGACATGTCCGAGACAGATTTGGCTCCCGCTTTCGGTATGAAATCGACGTCCGTTATGGACATGTTCTTTTCGGAAAGATCGCGGTTAATTCCGTTATAGATCTGACCGAGCAGAGAACTTTGTATTTTGCGCTTTACATTTCGAATGCCGGCACGAACAAAATAACCGGCGGTCAAAGCTCCTCCGAAAACGATAACAGTAACAATGATCGTAACGAGTATAGGGTCCATTGGTCACTCCTTCATGGCAACTTGAACCGTTTCGAAAACCGCGTTCAATATTTTCAAAAGTCTCAGTAATTGTAAAAGATGCTCCGTTTCATTCGGATGAGCGGCAGTTGGTCACTGGTTTGCCCGACCCATTCCTTCGGTAAATATTCGTCGAGCCCGCTCGCGAACCTCAAAGGAATACCGGTGATCTCGGAGGCCTCCTTAAGAATAGGGTAGGATATCTCCAATTCCTCTCCGGTCGTCTCATTCAGGAGATTGGAATTATCAATCAGACCGTATATCGGAAGATTGGATGCGGCCGAAAGCTTCATGGCCGTTTCCGCAATGCCCTTGGAATCGATCGTGAAGGGCCGGAATGTATTGACGACCATAAAAACTCGAAAATCGGTACCCTCGATGCGTTTCTTGAGACCCGCGAGCACCTTGGCCCCCATATCCTCACCGCCGACATCGATCACTCCGATGCTTTTGGGATTATCGAAAACCGCATTTACCTCAGCGGGTATCGCCGGCACATCAACATTCGTGTTTGCAAAAATCGGGGCAATGACCCGAATGCCCTCTCCCTGCAAGAGTGACTTGGCGTCCGCGGAGCGATAAAAAGGATTGACAGTGTCCAAATCCACAAGAATTACATTGCGTTCCGGATAGGCCTCCGAAAGCATCCTTGCGAAATGTACGGAAACCTCCGATTTGCCGCTTCCGTAAGCGCCCAGAAAAATGTAAAGTCTCGGTAAGCCTTTTTTCTCGCCCGCTTCATCCGACTTAACGATTTTTTTCACTCTCACCGCCTCCGTTTTCTCAAAAAACGATTGGTTGACGGAATTCGATTCCTGTAATTTAATGGGTAGGAGAGCCTTGCTCTCATCAGTAGATTACCACACCCGGCGGGAGTATGAAATATGACCGCCGAACGGATATACATCCAAACGGAGGGTCATTATGTTTCATTTATTCAAACGGAACCGGGACGCATCCGCAAAAGAAATCGATGCGGAACAAGAATCCGGCGAATCCCGGGAAGCAACCGATCCGGCACTCATTGCGGTAATTGCGGCGGCGGTCGCCCGTTTTCGGGAACAAGACCGATTCGTTTCACCTGCGGTGGGCTTTGTCGTTCGCAGGGTTCGTCGCGTTTAATCCTCGCTTCTGAGGGTTCGAAGCGTATCCGAATCTTTTCCGGAGCTCATTATTAAAAAAGGACGGATGCCGCTTTTTCGGGTGGTTTGTAAGTAAAGATGAAATATTTCGTTCTTCTGGGAGACGGCATGGCGGATTTGCCCGTGTCGGAATTAATCGATCGGACTCCCCTGGAAGCCGCGTTTAAGCCTTGTGCCGACCGTATTGCCGGGTCCTCTTTGTGCGGGATGGTCCGAACGATCCCTTCGGGAATGGAGCCGGGCAGCGGGCCTGCCAACATGGCGGTCATGGGGTTTGATCCTTCCGTCTATTATACCGGTCGTTCGCCGATCGAAGCGGTCAGTCTCGGGATCGACATGCGTCCGGAGGACGTTGTTTTCCGTTGTAATCTGGTCACCCTTGCCCGGCCTTATGAAGGAGCCGATTATAACGAATTCCGGATGGAGGACTATTCCGCCGGGGAAATCACCACAGCGGAAGCCGCTGAATTGATCCGGACTTTGGATCTTGAATGTTCGACGGAGAGCATCCGTTTCTACCCCGGGCGCAGCTACCGCCATTGCATGGTGTGGAGAAACGGCCCTCAGGATTGTGCGTTAACTCCTCCTCACGACATCAGCGGCAAAGTAATCGCCAATCATCTGCCGGAAGGCGATAAAGCCGATGTATTGAGGCGACTGATGATCCGTTCCGAGCAAGTCCTTCGTGAGCATCCGGTCAATATAAGGCGTCGCGAATCAGGAAAGAGAACCGCCGATTCCATTTGGCTGTGGGGGCAGGGTACGCGTCCGCAACTGCCTTCTTTTCGATCGGTATACGGGAAAAGCGGAGCCGTAATTTCCGCCGTCGACCTGGTCTTCGGCATCGGACGGCTGATCGGCTTGGATATTCTTGAAGTTCCCGGCGCAACCGGAACCTTGAACACCGATTATACCGGCAAGGCCAATGCCGCGATACGGGCATTCGAGTCCGGAACCGAATTTGTGTACCTTCATGTTGAAGCCCCCGACGAATGCGGACATCAGGGGGATCGATTCGGGAAGGTTCAAGCGATCGAGCGGATCGACAAAGATATATTGGGGCCGGTCATCGACTGGCTGGAGATGAATAAGACACTTACCGGTGAGGGCTATCGTGTCCTTTTCCTTCCCGATCATCCGACACCGGTAGACATTCGCACACATACCGACGAGCCGGTTCCTTTTCTCTTGTTTGACTGTAACAAGTCTGTGGGAAACGGAGCGAACGCATATAACGAGACCGAAGCGGCGAAAACCGGCCTGGTTTTTGAATCCGGACCGGCTCTTCTGAGTTATTTGATGCGCGTCGGGTAAAGTTGCACACAGACATTTTTCATGACTTCCGTCCGATCAAACCGAAGATTACAGTTCTGCGATCGTGACGCCGTCTCCGCCCTCCCCGAGCCCTCCGAGGCGAAAAGTTTTGACACGCGGATCCTTCTTGAGCAATGAGGCAACCGCCGAGCGAAGGATGCCGCTTCCTTTCCCGTGAACGATTCGGACGACTCGAATTCCGGACAGGACACAATCATCCAAATACCGGTCGAGATCGATCGTTGCCTCTTCCGAATTTTTACCGATGAGCATCAATTCGGTCACGGTATTCTGAGCCCGGCTCAAACGAAGCTTTTCGGCGGACGAAAGGGGCTTGACGGTCTGTGCACGGTTCTTGTGAACGGATCGAGCCTTCATATCAGGAACGTCCTCTTCGGGGATACGCAGCGAAGCGGACGGAACCGTTACTCTTACCCCTCCAGACTCGATCACACAACTGCCGGATCGATCGGCAAGTTTAACGAGAAGCCCCGTTCCGCCAATCTTATCGGAGAAATATTTCTCGCCGAGACGGAGCTCATCCGGTCTTTCGCCGGGAACGCCCAGTTGAGCCGAGTCTCTTGATTCGGCCTCCAAATCATTCAGACCGGCACGTAAATTACTGCGAATGCGGCGAAGTGTGTCCTCCGCTTCTCTTTGGGTCTTTGCCTTGATGCCCGCGCGAACTTCACCGAGAATCCGGTCGCACTCATCGAGAGTACTCTCGATGATCTCCTTTTTCTCTTCCCTGGCTTCGTCCAGGATCTTGCGTTTCCCGTCTTCGAGGGCGATGCGCTGACGCTCAAGGTCGTCTGTTTGTTTTTTAACGATATCCCGCATATCGCGGATCTCTTTCCGGAGTTTCTCGCTCTC
>JAAYIQ010000121.1 GCA_012523365.1 Clostridiaceae bacterium | reverse complement strand
AGAATATCGGATATTCGAAGAAGATTTTGTTCCGACTGCAGAAGTTTCCGTTCCGCTTCTTCTTTTCTCGCTTTGAATTTAACGATGCCCGATGCTTCTTCAAGAACTTTTCTGCGGTCTTCGGATCGAGTGCTCAGAATATCGTCGATCCTTCCTTGACCGACAATCGAATATCCGTCTTTACCGAGACCCGTATCCATAAAAAGCTGAAGAATGTCTTTCAGACGGCAATTCACGTGATTGATTTGATATTCACTCTCGCCGGAACGATATAAACGACGAGTGACCTGGACCTCCGAAAAATCGATATCCAGTAATCGGTCGGAGTTCTCGATGGTAATGGAGACTTCCGCATAATTCATTGCACGCCTGGATTGCGTTCCGTTAAAGATTACGTCTTCCATCTTTCCGCCGCGCAAAGTACGAACGCTTTGTTCTCCGAGGACCCAACGAACGGCATCCGTAACATTCGATTTGCCGCTTCCGTTCGGACCGACGATCGCCGTCATGCCCTTATCGAATTCAATAAGGGTGTATTCCGGAAATGATTTAAATCCTTGAATTTCGATTTTTTTGAGATGCATGAATTGCAATCCTTCCGTCCTTAGTCCAGATTAGAATTATATAACAAAATTCATGATTAATGAAACGAAGATCGATCGTAATTTGAAAGAAGTCGTCGACATCAGAAATTTATTCAATATTCAGAACGTCCAGTGCATTTCTGGCCGCATCCTGCTCTGCCAACTTCTTACTTCGACCGATACCCTCAGCAACTACACCTTCGTCGGAGCACACGGCCGCACGGTAAGTACGATCATGAACCGGACCGTATTCGTCAAGTATCGAAAAAGAAAGAACCGAACGCGCCCGGCTGCTTTGGGCCCATTCCAACAGGCGGCTTTTATAATCGAAAACCAGCGATCCTTTCAGGGCAAGATCAATCGAATGATTCAAAACGCCCAGAATCGCTTTCTTTGCCGCTTCGTAGCCCCCGTCCAAATAAATGGCCGCGAATATTGCTTCCATGGCATTCGACAGGTTTGAGGGCTTTCTGCGGCCTCCCGTGGCATCCTCACCGTGGCCGAGCAAAATGAAAATGCCCACATCAAGCTTCTCGGCAATTTCCGCCAGCATCGACTCGCAGACAATTAACGCGCGAGTTTTGGAAAGATAACCCTCGTCTCTTTTGGTCTTACGGCGGAAAAGTTCCTCTGCGATCACAAAGTCAAGAATTCCGTCACCCAGAAACTCCAATCGCTCATTATCCTCAATATTCGGATCCCTGCTTTCGTAAGCATACGATGAATGAGTCAATGCGGTAAAGAGATACTCGATTCGGGAAAAATGATAATCAAGCCGATCTTCCAAAACAGATAATTTCTCGATATCAAAAGGAACGTCCATAAATGATTGCCTCATGCAAAAAAGCTCCCGTTTGGGAGCTTAGTGCTCAATATTTTCTATAAATCTCATGAATTGGCTTTGATGAAATCAATAGCGTCGCCTACCGTCTTAATGCGCTCCGCTTCCTCGTCGGGGATGGAAATTCCGAACTCCTGCTCCATCGCCATAACCAATTCAACCATATCGAGAGAATCGGCGTTCAAATCATCAATCAAACTGGATTCCGGAGTAATTGAATCTCCGTCTATACCAAGTTGTTCAATGAGTATCGCCTTTACATTTTCAAAAATCTGATCTCCTGCCATCTGAATACCTCCTGAGTGACTGTTCATACAATCTGTTACATTGTTTGTATCCGAACACAAAGAAAATGTCAATACATTAGAGCAACATCGGGCAGAATTAATTTGAAATTCAAACTAATTTGCGTTTTCCTTGAGAAGATGCCTGTTTCGCACCATGTAATCGATGCCCGAAACAATGGTCATGATGATTGCAACAGCGACTAAAATATTACCAGCAAACCGCACTGTGTACCCGGCGGATACTATAGAAACTCCGGGAAACAAACTCACGGAAACATTGATAAAGACGGATTCGAAAAACAGGAAAATGATCGCGATCATTTGCGTTACGGTTTTGACTTTACCGATTGTTTCCGCGGCCATAACGACTCCGCAGTTGCTCGCGACAAGTCTTAAGCCCGTCACCATAAACTCGCGCAAAACGATCACAACGACAAGGAAAGAGGAAATCCTGTCTAATTCAACAAAAGCAATCAGCACGGATATGACTAACATTTTATCAGCAAGTGAATCGAGAAATTTTCCGAGATTCGTAATTAACTGATACTTGCGGGCAATTGTCCCGTCTGCGTAATCGGTGATCGCTGCAATTACAAACAAAATACCGGCCACAATTAATCCGCTTGAACGAATGAATTCGTTCCATTCCGTCGGTTGATACCCCCAGATGCTGATCGGAAGCATAAAAATCAATATCAGCGGAATCAAAATAATTCTGAGCATTGAAAGTTTATTGGGAACATTCATCTGTGGTTACTCCAGTCATATCATATGTAGAGCAATCAACCAGTCGAACACGGTATCTCTTGCCCAATTTAAGCTCGTTTGAGGTCGCAAGGACCAAAATTGACGGATCCACTTCCGGAGCCTCGCCGTACGACCTTCCAATGTAGAATATACCATCTTCGGATACAGAATCAATAGTAACCGTGACAACGGAATTCATTCTTTTCTGGTTTGATCGAAAAGAAATCTCTCGTTGCAAGGACATAAGACGTTCAAATCGATCCAATGCGATATCCGAATCGACCGGGTTACTCATGCTAAATGCCCGGGTTCCTTCCTCGGGAGAAAAAACGAAACAACCGAGTCTGTCGAAACTCCAAACCTCGAGCATTCGCAATAATTCGTCGAAATCATCGTCCGTTTCACCTGGGAATCCCACGATAACGGTGGAGCGAAGAATAATATCCGGAATTTCTCTTCGCAATTTCTGAATGACAAATGAAATATCATCCGCCCGATCTCTTCTTCCCATACGCTTCAGAACATCGTCACTTGCGTGTTGTACCGGAATATCCAGATAATGGGCGATCTTGGGATTAGACTTTATCTCGCGGATCAGGTCGTCCGTTATTCCGTCAATGTAGGCGTACATTATTCTTATTGATCGGATCGATTCGATTCGAGATATCGCCGACAGAAGTTCGGGAAGAATCCTTTTGCCGCAAATATCCATCCCGTAAGATGTCGTATCCTGAGCCGCCAGAATAATCTCTTCGAAGCCCTGCTCAGCCAACTCTCCGGCCTCTTGAAGAATATCTTCCATCGGACGGGAAACCAATGGGCCGCGTATAATCGGAATGGCGCAGTATGCGCAAGAATGGGAACACCCTTCCGCAATCTTAAGCCATGCATATGTCTCGGTCGAAACCTTGCGTCCGGCTGTGAGATGAGATATCCCGCCCGCATTAGATACCATTGAGCGAATCGGCTTAACAGACGGATCGATCAGACTTGAGATCACCTTATGTATGTCTCCGTAGTGTCCTGTTCCGAGAACCGCGTCCACCTCGGGAAGATCCGATAATATTTCATCGGGATATCTTTGGGAAAGGCATCCCGTAACTATGATGTAAGACACAGGTCCCCTGGGTTTCTTATAGTCAGCGGCACTTAGAATCATATCGATCGCTTCACTCTTGGCAGACTCGATAAAACCGCATGTGTTAATGACAATTACGTCAGCGTTTTCAAAGGAGGATAACAAGGTGTAGCCATTATTCTCGAGAATCATGGACATGCATTCGGCGTCCACAAGATTCTTGGAACACCCCAGAGTAACAATGGCGACACGAATACCTTGATGAATTAAAGTCATGAGAACTCCTTATTCCGGATCAACTTGATCTGTCTGTGAAAAAAACCTTGTCAAAGAATATGAAATCAAATCATATGAGTAACCACGACTCAGAAGAAATCTGGAACACTTGGTTACGGTTGTCCTGAACTGATCCCTGCCGAGTTCAACGGGTCCTTCGGAATGATACAGATCAGTCAAAACCGCATGGATCGTTTCGGAATCCGACGGCACAGATCTCAGGGCATCATCAGCGACATCTTCCGGTATCCCTTGTCGGAGTAATCGAAGTTTGAGCCTGGATTTCCCTTCGGCCTTTCCTTCCTGCCTTGTGGAGATGACGGATCGGGCTACTCTCAAATCATCAATATATCCGTCTTGTTTCAGTCCTTGAACAACGCTCTCAACGACCGAATCGGGGTATCCTTTATTCGACAGGTAGTCCTTAACTCGCCCGCTTGACTTATGAGAGATCCCGATATACCGGATCGCTTTCTGACGAACAACTGTAAGTAAATTTGTTTCGCTTAATGAATCGACCTGAATCGACCTCCGTTCTGTCTTCATATTCATAGTGAATGATTCTGTTGCCTTTACAAATCAATCCCAAGAATTTCGGTATCGACCGAAGCAACTTGCTTCTCATTATTTTCTTCAGATGAGTCATTTACAATTCCGGTGTTCTGGCGAATGATCGCCTCGATCTCATCACGCATCGCCGTATTCTCTTTCAGGAAGACACGCGCGTTATCCTTGCCCTGACCGATACGTTCACCCTTATAAGAGAACCATGATCCGCTTTTCTCGACGATATCACGAGTAACGGCAATATCGAGAATGCAACCTTCCTTTGATATTCCCTCGCCGTATAATATATCGAATTCAGCCTCTTTGAAAGGGGGAGCAACTTTATTCTTCACAACTTTGACTCGAGTATGGTTCCCGATAATTTCGTTTCCGACCCGCAAACTCTCCGTACGACGAACATCCAAACGGACCGAGGAATAAAATTTAAGCGCACGTCCGCCCGGTGTGGTTTCCGGATTACCGAACATGATGCCCACTTTCTCACGCAATTGATTGATAAATATACAAATCGTGCTTGATTTGCTGATAACGCCGGCAAGTTTACGCAAAGCCTGTGACATCAGTCTGGCCTGTAACCCTACATGAGAATCACCCATTTCACCGTCGATTTCAGCCTTCGGAACCAAGGCGGCCACAGAGTCGACGACGACGACATCCACCGCTCCGCTTCGGACCAATGCTTCGGTTATCTCAAGCGCCTGTTCTCCGGTGTCCGGTTGCGATACGATCAAATCATCGATATTAACCCCGATCCTGCTGGCATATGTTGGATCAAGCGCATGTTCTGCATCAATAAAAGCGGCAGTACCGCCCGCCTTCTGTGCTTCCGCAACGATATGTAAAGCGACGGTGGTCTTACCTGATGATTCAGGCCCGAATATTTCGATTACTCGCCCCTTCGGAACACCGCCGACGCCCAAGGCGATATCCAGAGACAAAGCACCGGTCGGGATCGACTCGATCGCAATATTCACTCGGTCTCCGAGCTTCATGATCGCTCCTTTACCGAATTGCTTCTCGATTTGAAGAAGTGCGGAATCCAAAGCTTTTGTTCTCTCGGAATCGGACTTCTGGGAGATCTCCTGATCGGACTTCCCCGGACCTTTACTTGCCTTTGCCATGAGTGCCTCCTTAACGAACATACGTTCTTATTTACAACAATTATACGGATAGTTTATCTTTTCGTCAATCGGAAATTACCTCATAAATCGACATTCGAAGCGGTTTTCGACAATTCGTGATTTCTATGCTCTCTTACGGATCGTTTTGAATTTCCCGAAGATCCGATCGACGGCTGTTTTCAGTTCAGGCATCCGAAGAACCCATGAGGCGATAAGGAACACAGAAAGTCCGACGATCCCCTTAACAAAAACAGTCGCGAATTCCATAAGTTTCCCTTCGGGTTGATACGGGAGCTTGTTGACGAAGAACAGAACCACAACCATCGAGAAAAGGCCGATTGCTGCTTTGATCGAAAAACGAAGGATATTTCGCGGCATCAATTCACGATTCCGAACGTAACTGCTCACCAAAAATGCAGCGGATGCGATTCCTGCCAAGCAATAGGACAGTGCCAGATAAATCGGCCTGGGTTGAGGGTTCACGAGAATCAATAAATAGTTGGAGATGATGATGACACACAGACTGATCGCTCCGGAGATCATCGGCATGATCGTCTTACCGATCGCGTAATAGGCTTGGTTAAAAAGGAAAATGACTGTCTGAATGATTACGGCGGCGGAATAACCGAGAAGAAGTTGTGAGGTGTTGAGAACTCTGGAAATCGGATAATTCTGGTTATAACTGAATAAAGCGCGCACGATATCCGTCGGCATCATGATCAGCAGTCCGGTCATCGGTATAGTCAAAAACAGCGCGTTTCGCAAGGATGAAGATAACAGATCCGAACAATTTGCGGATTTTCGCGCGGCATAATATCCGGCAAAGGTCGGTAACATGACCGATCCGACTCCGACCGCAAAGATCCCGTAAGGTAGCTGCCAAAGCGTCACCGCATTCTGAATCGAAAATTGAATTTCTGAAAACCGATTTGCAAAGCTGGTGATCACAAGGGTATTCAATTGAATGATCGATGAAGAGATCAAAATCGGAACCGCAAGACGAAATACCGATCGAAAATCGCTGTCGCGAAGCTGAAGACTGAAACGATAGGACTTGAGATACTTGTGACCGACAGTAAGTTGAAAAAGAAAATAAATGAGTGCCGCGCTCATGATACCGATCATCGTTCGATACAAAGCATGTTCGCTCGGTCCGCCAAAAATGATGATCGACAACAGGACGAAAACATTATAGATGGTCGGCCCCATCGAGGTTGCGGCAAATTTCTTGTACGCGTTGAGAATGCCGATCGAAAATGCGGCCATCATCATGAAGAAAATCTGCGGAAACAGAATCTTGGATGCTTTTGCCGCGATTAACGTGATGTTCATGTTTTCGGGGTTCGGATAGATGACAGGGTATAAATAGTCGGCGGAGAATATCCCGACAACAACCATTAATCCCATCGCTACCCCTGCGACACTGATGAAGATGCTGATCGCCCGGAAGCCCTTCTTTTCTTCGCCGAGCTGGAGAGAACGAGCAAGCGTGGGCGTAATAGCGGCAGATATGGCTCCGCCGACGAGCAATTGATACACCAGTTCGGGAACACGAAAAGCAATGCTGTACGCATCTTGTAATTCCTTGGCAAATTTTATGGAAATCAGAGTCTCCCGGAGGAATCCGGTGACTTTGGAAAGAATCAATCCGATGATGACCAGTAATGTCGCTAACGCCATACCGGTTTCGGGACGGCGTTCAACACTCTGCTTCAGGGGCACCTCATCGATCTCCGCAGTGCGTTTCATTGCAGCCTCTTACGGATCATGTTGAAAGCATGAAGGACAGACACTCTTCTGACACGCATACGATTTCCCGACAAATTGATTTCGGATACATCGGTCCCGTCCTTATCCGCCAAAGCCAAATAAACCAGGCCGACCGGCTTATTGGTTCCGTATGCGGTCGGGCCGGCGATTCCGGTAATCGATACGGCCATATCGGTCTTGAGAAGGTCTCTGCATCCTACGGCCATTTGTTCCGCACATTCGCGGCTGACGGACCCCATATCAACGAGCACTTCCTTCGTTACACCGAGAAGCTGTTCCTTAATACGGTTATCATAAGCGACGATACTGCCCATCAAGACCTTTGAGGACCCGGGAACATCGACAAATTCAGATGATGCCATTCCGGCGGTGCAACTTTCGGCAAATGACAGTGTCATGCCCTTCTCGAAAAGAAGATCGAATACAACTTCCTTCAGACTTCTCTGACCAACCTCATAAATATAATCGCCGAAACGATCCTTGAATATTTCAACAAGGGGGCGTATTCGATCTTCTTCATCCTCCGATTCAATACGTTGAGTGATTCGGAAAAGGCACTCTCCCTCGGAGGCATACGGCGCGATCGTCGGGTTTGTTTGTGAGTCGATCAGATCTTTGACTCTCTCCTCCGCGGCGGACTCCCCGATTCCGTACAGGCGGATAAATTCGGTGCGAAAGCGCGCAGAATTGTGCTTTTCGAGGAATGGACGAACCTGATCCATAAACATTGGTCTCATTTCGGAAGGCGGACCCGGAAGAAGGATCAGGTACGCCATATGTTCCGGATCATCGAGGTTCGGAGCATTGCAGAGGAACATAGCTCCCGGCGCTGTCCCGTTCTTGTTGATCAGCGCGGTCGCATCAGACGGAAGCATCGCCTGTTTCTTGTTGCTTTGTGGCATATTCCTGCAAATTCGTTGATAATAATGCTTAATGTTATCATAACTCTCGTTATGCAATTCAAGCTTCTTGCCTGCCGCTTCAGCTGCCGCTTCCATTGTAATATCGTCGGAAGTCGGTCCGAGACCGCCCGTCAATACGACAAGATCAGCCCGACTCGCGCTGGTAACGATTTGTTCTCTGAGTCGCTGTAAGTTGTCGCCGATCACGATCTGGCGATAAGAAGATATTCCGAGTGAAACGAGTTCGGAAGCCAGAAAGTTCGCGTTGGAATTGATCACCTGCCCCATCAGGAGCTCTGTCCCCACGCAAAGGATTTCGGCGGTTCGGATGGTTGGCGCGCTGTTCATAAGTCGGCCTCCTTAGAGATGATGTTGTGATATGCCTGAAGTGTGTTCTGCATCAAAAGTGTTGTAGTCATTAATCCGACGCCGCCCGGAACCGGTGTGATTGATCCTGCAATTTCGACGACCTCTTCGAAAAGCACGTCCCCCCTCACCTTATTATCCGGGTCGCGATTGATTCCCACATCGATTACAACGGCGCCTTCTTTAACAAATTCGCCGGTTACAAAACCGCTTTTCCCGATCGCGGCAACTAAAATATCAGCTTGCCTGCAGATCTCTTTGAGGTTCTTCGTCTTGGAGTGCGTAATCGTAACTGTTGCGTTTTCATTCAGCATCAGTGCGGAAAGGGGCTTCCCCACAATATTGCTTCTGCCGATAATGACGCAGTGTTTCCCGGAAATATCAATTCCGGAAAGCTTGAGCATCTCGACACAACCGAGCGGCGTACATGGAACCAGACATTCCTTGCCCATTGAAAGAAGACCTTTATTGATCGGGTGGAATCCGTCAACATCCTTGACGGGTGAAATCGCTGAGATTACAGCAAACTCGTCCAGATGCTTGGGCAGAGGCATTTGGCAAAGGATCCCGTGGACCCGGTCATCGTGATTCAGCTGATCGATCAGGTCAAGAAGATCCGCTTCCGAAGTGGTCGCATCCAGAACATAACCGAAGGAACGTATGCCGACTTCCTCGCAAATCCTCTTCTTATTCCGAACATATATGGCGGAACCCGGATCCTCACCGACAAGGATCACAGCCAGTCCCGGTCGAATGAAGTTGGGGTTATCACTGTTTGCGGACATGATCTCATCAATCTCATATTTGATCCGCTCACGTATCTTTGCTGAAATTTCCTTGCCGGAAATAATGTTTGCTGACATATCAATCTCCTTTTCTCGCTTGGATCTCAAGCCATTGTGTCTGGGTGATAAGGAGTTTCCTGGGCTTGCTGCCCTCAAAAGGTCCGATATAGCCCTTTTCCTGCATGACATCAATTAAACGGGCAGCACGAGGATAGCCGATATTCATTCGTCTTTGCAAGATAGAAACGGACGCCGAGCCCGCAGTCAGGATGATATCGACCGCCTGAGGGAGCAGTTCGTCGTCTTCGCCCTTGGAATGCGCTGATTCACCGGAATGACCGGGCGATGCGGAGACGATCGCTTCCGCCGTCTCGGGATCGTAAGTGCCCATGTTTTGAGCTTTCAAATATTCAATAACCGCTTCCACTTCGCTATCTGAAACAAATGCACCTTGGCCGCGTTGCGGTTTCGCCATGCTCTGAGGATAATACAACATATCACCGCGGCCCAACAATTTCTCTGCCCCGCCCATATCGAGAATCGTCCGGCTATCCACCTGTGACGATACCGCAAACGCAATACGGGAAGGGATGTTCGCCTTAATAACACCCGTAATAACATCGACCGACGGTCTTTGAGTTGCAATCAGCAAATGGATGCCGGCCGCTCGTGCCATTGCGGTCAATCTCGCAATGGATTCCTCGACCTCCTTGGAAGCAACCTGCATTAAGTCGGCCAATTCGTCGATGACAATGAGAATCAAAGGTAAAGACGGCTCCCGGTTGATCTTTAAAACTTCGTTATATCCCCTGAAATCGCGCACGCTTGCTTCCGCGAAGAGAGCATATCTGCGGGTCATTTCACCGACAGCCCAATTCAATGTGTTTGCCGCCTTCTTGGGATCTGTGACGACAGGAGCCAAAAGATGCGGAATTCCGTTATACATGGACAACTCAACAACTTTGGGGTCGATCATGATTAACTTGACTTCGTCGGGAGTTGCTTTGCACAAAATACTGATCAGTATGGCATTGATACAAACCGATTTTCCGGATCCGGTCGCGCCCGCGATCAACAAATGCGGCATTGTCGACAAGTCGCAGAAAATCGGATTACCGGGGATATCTCTTCCGAGCGCGACGGCAAGCGGTGACTCCAGTTTTCGAAAAGAAGGCGAATCAATAAGACTTCTCAGCGAAACCGGAACCGTCTCGGCATTCGGTATCTCGATACCGATCGCCGATTTCCCCGGTATCGGCGCCTCGATCCGAACACCGACCGAAGCCATCGCTAACGCCAGATCATCGGTCAGGTTCACGATCCGGCTGACCTTGATTCCGGGTCCGGGTGCCAATTCGAATCGTGTGATCGCAGGCCCGTGTGTAACGTTTACGACTTTAGCGTCGACTCCGAAACTGGCTAAAGTATCAACAAGCTTCTTCCCCTGTGCCGCTAGAGTATTCTTTGAAGAACGGGCCGCTTCGTCCTGCCGATCCGCCTTAAGCAATGCGGGTGGTGCTGTGCGATAAGACTGTTTCACCGCGTTTCTCGGCGATGCTGTCCTTTCACTTTCCTTAGAACGATTCGGATCGGCAGCGGCTCGGACGCTCTGCTGTCGAACGACGGTTCTGTCAGCGGGAACGGGGCCGGACTCTCTCGCGATATACTCCGAACCGTTTACGTCAATTCGTTTGATCGGTATGTGTTGAACCACTTTCGCCGGGGTTTCTCCTGATTTGACCGATATATCGAGCCATGTGGAATCACCGGCCGGTTTGAGAAAACC
Organism: Clostridiaceae bacterium; assembly: GCA_012523365.1. Lineage (GTDB taxonomy): Bacteria > Bacillota > Clostridia > Saccharofermentanales > Saccharofermentanaceae > JAAYCT01. Next base: position 3,143 of record JAAYIQ010000121.1, on the reverse strand, counting down.
GGGCATATCGGAAATCGCAGGGTCAATACCCGTCGGGATCGGTTCAGCTGCCTCTTTAATGAAATCCGTATTGACCTTGCGCGATACCGGTTCTCGAGGCGTCAAAGCAACCTGCGGGTCAGGAGCGGGCGGCTTATTGAGATCCATATCAAATGGGGTGGATCCGCATCGATAAGAGGAAGCGGTCATCGGTGCATCTGTTCCGTTTAAATCAATAAACCCGGGATGTCTTTCATATGGCAGTTCATCAAACGGAGAAACATCGACTGCATATGAACTGTCGAAAATATCTTCACCCTCTTCATGATTCGCAGGATCGGACTGTGATCCTGCGAACTCTCTTTGACCGTCCCGTCCGCTTCGGAACGCTTCCTGCGCACGTTGTGTCGTAGCTCGAATTGCTTCGGCGGTCTTCGTGGCGGTCCGGGTAAGCGACACATTGAATATGACAATGATTTGAGCCAATGTAAATGCGGAAATGATGATCAAAGCCCCGGTTTTGGCTGCCAACAGGCGAAGAGCGAGGGCAAGGGATCCACCGATTACTCCACCGCTCAGAACCAAGGCATCGGACTTGCCGAGAACAGACGGATCAATACCGGATTTCCACAAAACTGCGAATGCATTACTTGCCAATGCTTCATTTCCCGTCGAGTCCATGCACATGCTCCGGATCGTTTCGGGATCAACAGTGATGACGGCCATTAACGCGGAAGCGCAAAGAAGAAGTATCAATACGGAGCGCACGCGAAAAGGAGCGACATTTTTGCGTTTTTCGACGAAATAATCGATGGAAGCGTAGATCAACAGAACCGGTATGGCATATGCTGCGATGCCGAGAAGACCTTTCCCGGCCGCGCGCAAGACTACTCCGAGCATTCCCGTGGCGGACGACGGCAAATAGTAAGAAATGCCGAAGACCACAGCAAAAGTGAAATATATCACTCCGGTTACTTCTTTACCGAAATTGGTCAAAGTCGATTCGTTTGAACTCAAACTCCAAGCCTCCTTGCCGCCTTAAGCAAAGCCACAATCGTTTTGGCATCCGATATTTCACCGTTATGGATCATACGAAGGAGAATTCGAAGCGGAATACGGTGTACGTTTATGAACTCACCCGTGTCCGGACACGACTCGCCTTTCCACAGATCCGTCGCAAGAAACAGGTAAAGAACCTCCGAGCAATATCCGGGCGTCGGATAAATATATCCGAGGCTTTCAACCGTACAGGCTTCCAGTCCGGTTTCTTCCTTCAATTCCCGAATGGCACAGAGCTTGGGATCTTCATCCGGTTCCATTTTGCCGGCCGGGATTTCAAGCAATACCTTTTGAAAAGGGCAGCGATACTGTCTTACCATGTAGACGTAACCATCTTCGTCGAGAGGAAGTATCGCGGCGCCGCCGTTGTGGCGAACGATCTCTCTCGGTGCTCTGGTTCCGTCGTGCAAAAGAACCTCGTTCTTTTCGACAGTAAAAACATGTCCGCGAAACATCACTTCGGACGAAACCGTCTCCTCGGCTAAATCCGTCTCTTTAAATGCTTCGCCGCACTCGTTGATCAGGAAAAGATTTTCCGGCTCGTCCGGAGCGGTAGTTTTATGATTCATTGGCAATCCTTTCGGGTTTCGCATATTCAGAGGCTCGCACGACGGCAAGCGCGTCGCATCTCTCGTTGTACTCGTGACCGGAATGGCCCTTAACCTTGATCCAATCGATCTCATGAATAAGAGACAACCGATCCAATTCCTTCCAAAGGTCAAGGTTACTGACTACCTGACGAGTGCTGTTTTTCCAGCCGTTACGTTTCCATGCCTCAAGCCACCCTAACGTAAACGCATTGATCAAATACGCACTGTCACTGAATAATCTAACGCGACACGGAGTATTCAACTTTGCGAGCGCCTCAATGGCAGCCGTGAGCTCCATACGATTATTTGTGGTGGACTCCGTTCCGCCGGAGAGCTCTTTCTCACGACCGGCCGATACGAGTATCGCGCCCCATCCGCCTGGCCCCGGATTTCCGGAACAGGCGCCGTCTGTATAAATACTGACCTGCGGAAGATTGCTCACGAGACTCCTCCGGTCATTTTATTCTTCTTCTGAGCAGCCGCTTCCACCGCCTCCTCGACCGCATACCTGAACCCGTTCTTCTCAAGGCTGATTACACCCTCGATAGTTGTCCCGCCCGGAGAGCATACCTGGTCTTTCAAAACAGCCGGATGCAGTCCGGTCTCAATCACAAGTTTTCCGGACCCGTAAACGGTCATCGCGGCAACCTCATAAGCAACATTCCTGGAAATGCCGAGTTTCACAGCCGCGTCCGCAAGCGCCTCGATAAATAACATCACGTACGCAGGTCCCGTTCCCGAAACAGACCCGATCGCATCCAGAGTTTTCTCGTCACAAGGAATCACCATCCCGCATGTCTTAAACATACTGACGACAAATTCCTTCTTTTTATCAGGGACATTTTCGAAGCAGAGTGCACTGACACCGGCCCCGACAAGCGCCGGTGTATTGGGCATAACGCGAATCACCGGAGTATTCTTGCGAAGATGCCCCTGAATTCTTGAAACAGATACCGCCGCGGCCACGGAAATAACAACCGTAGAGGATGTAAGCTTATGCGAAAAGGTCTCGACGGTCTGGTCGAACACTTGCGGCTTAACACAAAGCAGTACATATTCAGCCTTATCCACGGCGTCGTTTAATGTCTCGGCAAGTTCGCAACCGGTTTTTCTGGCAAATGCTTCCGCTTTGTTCTCATCAATATCGTACAATCTGATTTCGCTCGGTTTGAGAACTCCCTTACGCAAGAACCCCGTAACGAGCGCCTGCCCCATATTTCCTGTTCCGATTACGGCAAGTATCACTTCACAGCCCTCCTCACTACGGATGAAACGGTTAATTTACACAATCATCCAAGAAAAATCATATCATTCAACTTGACACGATGCAAACCGTCTATTACACTTGTGAATGTTTCATTTGCGTAACAGCGCAAGCGAGACAAATCCTTCTTTTAGGGGAGTGGCTCAACGGTAGAGCAGCGGTCTCCAAAACCGCTGGTTGCGTGTTCGAATCGCGTCTCCCCTGCCAAGCAAAAGTCCCGAGGCTTTTATGGCTTCGGGACTTTTGGTTTT
>JAAYIQ010000120.1 GCA_012523365.1 Clostridiaceae bacterium | reverse complement strand
GAAGATTATTTTTCGATCATGAGAAGCAATCTCGAAGCGCTCAACTACGCGCTTACATTGGAGTGAGAGGAGTCGGTATGGCAAACAATGATTACGCGATCGAGGTCGATCACTTAAGCTTCGGATACTCGGAGAAGCTCTTCCTGAACGACGTTTCTTTTCGGATCGAAAAGGGCGACTTCGCCGCGATCATCGGAGATAACGGTTCCGGCAAGAGCACGATGGTCAAGTTGATCCTCGGCCTGCTGGAACCGGTGCGCGGCACCGTTCGCGTAACGGGCCGGGACGTATCGGGATCGAACCGGCCGTCCGAGATCGGATATGTTCCTCAGAATTCCGGCGATTCCGTCGCCCGCTTCCCGGCCTCCGCCGAAGAGATCGTCCTTTCGAGCCTTTACCGGCAGATCGGACCGTTCCGATTCGCAAGCCGTAAGCAACGCGCGATCGCGCGTGAGGCGATCGAACAAGCCGGTCTTTCGGATCTGATCCGTAAGCTTCCGAGTGAGATGTCCGGAGGACAGCGCCAGCGGCTGATGCTCGCACGCGTACTCGCCAACCGGCCGGAGATCCTGATCCTCGACGAGCCGACCGTCGGCATTGATGCCGACGCGGTCGACCGCCTCTTAGCGGTCCTCCACGATATCAACATCCACTCAAAGACGACGATCCTGATGGTCACCCATGACATCGCGAAGATCGCCTCCTTCGCGAACCGCGTCCTGTGCCTTTCCGAGAAGCATTTTTCCGAAAACGACCTCCCCGAAGGGACCGTCGTGCATATCCACCCGCTTATGCACGACCACGTTTACGAGCACATCCATTGCGCGAACTGCGAGAAAAGCCACGATCCCGACAAGTGCGCCGCATGCGCGGCGCAGAAGAACGGAGGCAGGGAATGATAACGGATATTTTTCTTTATCCCTTCATGTAAAAAGCCTTCGTCGTCGGCATCCTTCTCTCGGTGATCATCGCGTGCCTCGGCACGGTCGTCGTCCATAAACGCCTCTCTCTGATCGGCTCGGCGCTGTCGCACTCCTCGCTCGCGGGCGTCGCGATCGGCCTCCTTCTCGGCTTCAGCCCGATCCTCGGCGCGGTCGGCATCTGCGTCGTCGCCGCGCTTTGTATCGAGGCGATCCGCAAGCGCATGCCCGCCTTTTCGGAACTGGCCGTCGCGATCACGCTATCGGTCGGCATCGGTCTCGCAGGCGTTCTTTCGGGCTTTGTCAAAAACTCGAGTGACTTCAACAGTTTTCTTTTCGGAAGCATCGTCGCGATCGACTCCTTTGAGCTCATCGTGGTATTGATCCTTTCAAGCGTCGTCCTCCTGGTGTTCCTTCTTATGTACAAGGAACTCTTCTATGTCTCCTTCGACGAAGAGGCCGCCGCGCTCTCGGGCGTTCCGGTCGGCCTTGTCAACTTCATCTTCACGGTCCTCACCGCGGTGACCGTCTCGGTCGCCGCCCGAACCGTCGGCGCACTTGTCGTATCTTCCTTGCTGGTCGTCCCGGTCGCCGCCGCGATGCAGATCGCACGAAGTTACAAGACGACGATCCTCTGGTCGGTCCTTTTCGCTCTGCTATCGACGCTACTCGGCCTGACCGTCTCTTTCTACGCGGGCCTCAAGCCCGGAGGAACGATCTGTCTTCTGGCGGCCGCTTTTTTCCTCGCGGCAGTCGGCTTGAAAACCTTACGCTCGCGTCTCAGTTATTCGCGGCATCGGGAGGAAAGTCATGAGTGATCATTTTCCGGCTCGGGAGGTAACTCATGAGTGACCGCTGTCCGGAATGGCCGAAGGGCCTCAAAAGGACCCGCGCACGCCTCGCGGTATGGGATACGCTCAAGGATCAGACGCGCCCGGTCTCCGCGGCACTGCTTTTCGAGCGACTTCTCGAAAAGCATTCGGACGTCAGCCTTTCCTCCGTGTATCGCAATCTCGAAGCCTTCGCCGAGTGCCAAACCGTCGTCCGTACGACGTCGCCGGACGGGACCGCCACCCTCTACGGACTCAACACGCACCGGAACACGCACCTTTCGGTCTGCATCGCCTGCCACGCCGTTCGTCCGGTCTCGGACTGCGCGTACGAGCGCGCCGCGACCGATATCACCGAAGACGGATTTCACGTCACCGGCCATCGCCTGGAACTCTTGGGCTACTGCGACGCTTGCTATCGAAAGCTCGAAAAGGCGGCGCCTTCCGCGGAATGACCGACAAATGAAGTGCACCTCCGAATGCTCGACTCTCGTCCGACATCGGAGGTGCACTTGTTTTGAACGCTTCTTATTATTCTTGCGCGCGAAACGGATCCACCGTGACGCTCGCCTTATTTATTCTTCGTGATGCTCGCCCAACCGGCTCTTCCGGTCGATGACGTTGAGCATCTTCGCGGTTGCTTTGATCGCGGACGCGGTCTGGTCGGAGTCGAGCCCTCTGGTCTTGAATTCCTTGCCGTTCCGCCACGTGATCACCGTTTCGACCAACGCGCTGGTCTTGCCGCCCGGCGGTATCGTGACGATGTAGTCGACAAGCTCCGGAACTTCTTTTCCGATCTCTTTATAGATCTTCCGGATCGCCTTCATGAATGCGTCGTACTGGCCGTCGCCCGGCGAAGTCGCCTCGTGCAGTTCCCCGTCGATGTTGAGGCAAACCGTCGCGACCGGCGACAGGTCTCTGGCATGGCACAGGTAATAATTCTTGACCTTGATGTGATACTCTTCTTC
>JAAYIQ010000119.1 GCA_012523365.1 Clostridiaceae bacterium | reverse complement strand
TGCGAAAACGGCCCGATCCGGCAGTTTCTGCCGACCGTGCAATCGCGAAGGACCGACTGCTCGACCGTCGTTCTGTCGGATACGACGGAGTCGTCGATCCTTGTATTCTGGCCGATCAGGCATTCCTCGCCGATCCGGGTATTACCCCGAAGAATCGTGCCGGGCAGGATGACGGAGTCGCAGCCGATCTCGACCGAATCGTCGATCCATGTCGTGTCCGAATCCATGATCTGGACGCCGTTTCTCATGTGTTTCGCGCAGATCATCCGATTGAGAATCTTGCCGGCCCGCTGAAGCTCGATCCGGTCGTTTACGCCGCGAGTCTCGTCAAAATTCGCGATATACGCGCCGACTTTGTGACCGTCGCGGATCAGGATCTCGATCGTGTCCGGCAGATAGTATTCCTTCTGCGCGTTTTTGGCTCCGATCCGCCCCAACGCGGAAATCAGAAGCGGAGTGCGAAAACAGTAAATCGAAGAGTTGATTTCACAGATTTTCTTCTCCTCGTCGGTCGCGTCGCGATCCTCGACGATTCGGGTCACATTTCCCTCCGCGTCGCGGATCAGGCGACCGTAACCCGCGGGATCGTCGGCGACCGCCGAAACGACGACCGCTCCGTAGTCGCCCTTTTCAAAAAGCTCGATCGCCGCCCGAAGCGTGTCGCTGGTGATCAGCGGGGCGTCGCCCGGAAGCACGATGGTGCAACCGTTTCTTCCCTCCAGAAAGGGAGTCGCCTGCATGACCGCATGGCCGGTTCCGAGTTGCTTCTCCTGGAGTACGAACGCGACATCTTCGCCGAGAACCTCCCGAACTTCTTCCTGTCTGTGTCCGACGATATAGACCTGCTCTTTTGCGCCCACACCGTTCAGCGCGCCGGCTACCCATCGGATAATCGGCTTTCCGGCCGCCCATTGAACCACCTTAGAGTGGTTTGTGTTCATCCTTTTGCCTTCACCTGCCGCCATGACCACCGCGCAAACATCCATGTTAAGATTCTCCTTATCTGTCTATCTTTAAATGGTTTTCCATGCCGTAGAGGCCTGGAATGACAACACGAAAATGCGCCGAAAACGCGTCTTAAGGGGGGACGAGTGCTTCCGGTGCTATAATATTTTCCAACCACATTATACACGAAAGAAGCGGCCGCAAGCGGTCAATATAAGAACAAACCGGGGTTTTTTCGAGCGGGCGTCTCCTCGGGCCCGGTGTTGTGCTTCCAATATTTGAGTTTCCCTGTTACCATAAGAAAAAAGAGATCTTCTCGGAGGTGCCTATGATCGCAATATTACTCGTGGCCGGATACGCGACCCGCCTGTATCCGCTGACGATTGATACCCCCAAGCCTCTTCTGCCGGTCGCCGGCCGCGCGATGCTTGACTATATCGTTGACGAGATCGACACGCTTCCGGATATCAATACTATATGTCTGATCAGCAATCACCGGTTTACCGCGCATTTTGAAGCATGGGCGGAAACCCGGCGGACCGTCAACCCGAATACGCCGATCGTCGTTCTGGACGACGGAACAACAGACAATCAGACCCGCCTCGGCGCGATCGGAGATATCCAATTCGCGATCGATAAACTGGGGATCGACGACGATGTGGTGATCGTCGCGGGAGATAACCTGTTCACCTATCGGATGAAGGATATGTACGATTTTTTTCGAGAGACCGGGAAGGACATGCTGGTCGCGGTACGCGTAGACGAAGCGGATCAGTTAAAAAAGCTTGCGGTCGCGTCTCTGGACGAAGACGGCAAGGTCCTGAAGATGGTCGAGAAGCCCGAAGAACCGGAGTCGAATACCGCGATCTACGCGACGTATTTCTATCGGAAAGAAACCCTGCCGCTCATACGGGAATATCTGGACGAAGGCAACACGCCCGATGCGCCGGGCAACTTTCCGTCCTGGCTTTATAAGCGGCAGGATGTCTACGCTTTTCGGGCAGACGGCACGTGTATTGATATCGGAACACCGGAGAACTACCGGGACGTCTGCGAGCGATTTCCCGATCTCTGGGCATCGCGCAGGGCGCTTCCCGGGGAAGCATGAGTCCCGGGGATCGATCCGTACAAGATAAGACAAGATAAGAGCCGGTGCGGGGTACGCGCCGGCTCTATTTTCGCGGGTTCAATGATGTCATTTTCCGGGGGGCCGGTCAACCGAGCCCTTCGTAATAGTAAGCGAACCCTTCCACCGGGTTTTCCGCATAGGAAAGATAGGTTTCCAGGTCGGTCATCCGCTTCCCTCTGAACAACAGGAACAGGTCCGAAATGCCAACCTGCGGTTCGTAGCGAAAATTGAGGAATTGTGTGCTCTGGGACCAGTCCATGTCCGACCGGAATGTTTGGATTGCCTCGTCATAGCCGACGATCGCGTCGATCAGGCCGAGCTCGAGCGCCTGTTTGGGGGAGTAGATCCTTCCGTCGGCAAGTCGCTCCGTTTCGTCGATACTGAGATCACGACCCTCGGCGACGATATTGACAAACTGATCGTAAGTCTCCATGAGTATGCCGTAGTAGATAAACTGTTGTTCTTGCGTAAACTCGTCAAAGTAACTGCCCATTGTCTTGTTTTTTCCGACATAGATCGACGTGGTCTTGATGCCGTTTTTCTCAAGGAAGCCGGAAATGTCGATGTAGGTTCCCGCAGTAACGCCGATCGAGCCCGTCGTACAGTTTCTGTTCATGAGGATCTTATCCGCGCAGGCCGCAAGATAGTATCCACCGGAAGCGGCCATGCTCGCGCAGTATGCGTAGACCGGGCGGCCGGTTATCTTCTTGTAATTCATTAACCGAACATAGAGTTCATCCGTTGCGTATACTTCTCCGCCCGGGGAGTCGATATAAAGAAGGATTCCCTTGTTATTGGCGTCTCCGGACAGTCTGTCGACAGTATTCATCAGATACGAGTGATTGTATCCGCTCGCCGTTGACAGCAGTCCCGACTCCTGGGAAGACGCGATGGTTCCTTCGACAAATAATACGGCGACATATCCGTCGTTTCCGGAATAGGTCGGAGACACGTATTCATTGGACTTTGTTCCGAGAGAGCCGATCGCCGCAATGATCACGGCGAAAAAAATGATAGCCAGAATCAGAAAAACGCCGCCGCCGATCAGGCCGGCGATCAGGCATCCGTTCTTCTTCTTGGGCTGAGGCTGAGTATTGTACATGTAAGGCTGAGGCTGAGGAGCAGAGTACTGGTAATTGTTCGTATACCCCGCGTTCGCGGGCCGATACGGGTTGTTATTATCGCTCATGTGTTTCTCCTGAATTCAATTGTGTTGCCGCCGTTGCGCCGGGGATCATTACTCCTCAACGTACCACCCTAAGACTTTAACATACGGCATTTCGAATGACAACTGATACAGGGCGAGCAGCGCCTCCTGTCCCATCGAGGGGCAGATGAAATCCAGAAAAAACGCATATTCACCCGGCGTACCAGCGATCGGACGGGAGGAGATCGCCGACAGATTCAGGCCGCGGTCCGCAAAGACCTGAAGTGCCGAGACCAGCGCTCCGCTGCGGTGCGGAAGATGCATCAGGGTACTGATCCGGTCCGCGTCGGGCGTGATGATCAGATCGGCGGACACCACGATGAATCGAGTCCGATTCCGGTCGGCATTACAGATATCGGTCGTAAGGATTTCCAATCCGCTTTCGCGGGCGGCCTCCTCCGACGATATTGCGGCCAGTGAGAAATCCCCGCGCTCGGCCACGTCCTGCGCGGAAAAGGCGGTGTTGTCGGAAACGATCGTTTCCCAACCGTTCCGGATGATCGCCTCGGAACACTGGGAGAGGCCTTGGGGATGACTGGTCACCTTGCGGATGTCTTCGATCTTGGTGCCGGGGATCACCGCCAGTTTATGCGCGACCTCGATCGAGGTTGCGCGGACGATATAGAGGTTATTTTTCTGAAGAAGCTCGAAAACGTTATCCACACTGCCGACGATCGTGTTCTCGAGCGGCAGAACGGCGACGTCGGCCTTCTTCTGCGCCAATTGCTCGCAAGCCGCCGCAAAGGTGCGGGCGGGAAGGAGCTCTTTCCCGACGAAAAGCTTCTTGGCGGCCGCCTCGGAATAGGATCCGCGCGTACCGGCGTACGCGACCACCGAGACATGATCCAGGCTGTGTCCGGCATTCGCCAGTTCCCGGCCGATCGACCAATCGGTGTCGGTCTTCATCAGAATGTCATACTGACGCTCGCGTGAGATCCGCATCATCGTTTTCATCATCGAATCGACACGTGTGGCCATATCCTCGCCGGCGCGCTGACGTGCCAAATCCGACACCTCCGATTCGCGCGCGGCGTCATAGACGGCAGATTTGGAAGACACCTTCAAATGGGCGATTTGCTCCGCAAGATCCATTCGCCGGTTAAAGACGCGCATCAGCTCGGCATCCACCTCCGTAATCCGGGAACGAAGCTCGGACAAACCCCCGGTTTGTCCTTCGTCGCCTGAGCGTTGCTCCGCAGCGATTTTTGAGTCCGCAAAAACATGCTCGCGACAGAGCTTTTCAAGGCCGACGAGATAGCTGTCGAGCCCCAGTCCGTATATTTGACCGACACACGCCTGACGAATGACCGATACGTTACGGAAGGGTTCACGTTTATGAATATTCGAGATGTGGACCTCCATGACCGGAAGCCCGCAGACCTCGATCGCGTCCATAATGGCGTAACTGTAATGGGTATGCGCGCCTGCGTTGATCACAATTCCGTCGGCGTACCCCATCGCCTCCTGGATCGCCGTTACGATCTCGCCTTCGCTGTTGGACTGAAAGAACCGCGCCTCCACCCCCAAGGCTTCCGCCTTGGTTCGAAAAGCGCCGTACACCTGTTCGAGCGTGAAGCTCCCGTAATGCTCGCGGCTTCTTTTCCCCAGCATATTCAAATTGGGGCCGTTGATCAAAAGAATGACCGGGACGGAATTACGAACCATACTCAATCCTCCAGTAATATGTCCAGAAGCGCGATCGCCGCGGCCGATTCAATGACCGGTACGGCGCGCGGCACGATACAAGAATCGTGTCTTCCGGTAATCTCGACAGTGTCGTCGGTCATTGTTTCCAGATTGACCGTTTTCTGCGGTTTCCCGATCGAAGGGGTCGGCTTAAATGCACATCGAAACAAAATCGGCATGCCGTTCGATATTCCGCCCTCAATTCCGCCTGCATGATTGGTGCGAAGGCGAATGCCTTCCTCCGCCATATAAGGAGAATCGTTGTTTTGCGAACCCTTGAACTGAGAAACCTTGAACCCGCGCCCGAATTCAACGCCTTTGACAGCCGGAACGCCGAACAGGATCGATGCGATCCGACTCTCCATATTATCGAAAATCGGGCGGCCTAAGCCCGCCGGGAAGCCCGTCGCCATACATTCGACGACACCGCCGATCGAATCGTGTTCGTCGCGCAGAGTCTCGATCAACTGTCGCATCTTGAGTCCCCGATCCTCCGACAGGACCGGCAGCGAACGCTCGGAGCAATCCTCCGGTGTTTGTGTCGGATCATAAGGGGTGTCCTCAATCGTTCCGATGCTTGCGATATGCGCGCGCACGGTGATGCCGCGACGATTCAATATCTGAATGGCCACCGCCCCGGCAAAGGTCAGCGGCGCGGTCAGCCGTCCGGAGAAATGTCCCCCGCCGCGGGGATCGTTCGCGCCCGCATAACGAGCCAATCCGGTCAGGTCGGCATGACCCGGCCTCGGTTTGGCGACAAGTTTATCGTAGTCGACCGAGCGCGTATCCGAATTCCCGATCATCGCGCACAGCGGGGTGCCGGTCGTCTTTCCGTTATAGAAACCGGAAATCACCGAAATCTCGTCACCTTCCCGCCGGGCGGTCGCGCCGGGCTGAAAGCCGGGACTGCGTCGTTTCATGTGTTGAGCGATTCGCTCCGTATCGATCGGCTCTCCGGGCGGAAGCCCGTCGATCACAACTCCGATCCCCTTGCCGTGCGATTCACCGAACAAACTGATTCTGATCTTATTACCCCACATCGAGCTCATCGGTCTTCCCTCCCAATCTTCGAAAATCCCGGAAAAAATTCGGATAGGATTTTCTTACCGCTCCGAAATCCATGATTCGAACCGGTCCGTCGGCGCGCGTCGCGGCAACGGCCGCGGCCATCACGATTCGATGGTCGCCGTGCGAATCGATCGTACATGCCCGAAAAACATCTTCACCGGACGACTTGGCGTCCCCGAAAATACGCAGCTCGTCTTCGTCCTTTTCCGTTCTTACTCCGAGGCGTCCGAGCATTTCCCACGTCGCCTCCAGGCGGTCACATTCTTTCAAACGAAGCCTTCCGGCGTTGAATATACGTACATCGCAGGGAGCCGAGGCACAAGCGACGGACAGAACCGGTATCAAGTCCGGGATCTGTGCAGCGTCAATATTGAAGCAAGCGTCGCTTCTCCGGCTCGCGCTCGATCCGGAAAACCGTTCCAGCTCGGCAAGCAAGGGAAGAATCTCACTGTCGCCCTGTGATGAACAGGGAGACATATCCAGAATTTCGATATCGGATCCGAGAAAATTCGCTACGTACCAGAACGCCGCATGCGAGAAATCCGGTTCCGCAAGATACGGCTTCTCGCGAAAAATCCTCTGTCCGCCGCGAACGGTATAGACATTGTCTTCTTTTGCGGTAAAAACGCCGAAGGAGCGCATCACGTCACGGGTCATTTCGATATACGGTTCGGATTCGAGTCGGGTCGTAATCACGATTTCAGAATCGCCCTTCGCCGCGGACAACGCAAGCAAAAGACCCGTGATGTATTGTGAGCTGACGTTTCCGGGAACCTCAAAGCGTCCGGCATTCAACCGCCCTTCGACATGAAGCGGCAGGAAAGTTCCGTCGTCGGGAAAGGTCAGCTTAACGCCCGTTCCTCTGAAAATATTCTCGTATTCGCGGAGCGGTCTGTGCGGCAGTCTTCCCGTTCCCGAAAATACCGCGCGACGTCCCAAAACGGCAACGAGCGGAATCAGAAACCGAAGTGTCGATCCGGACTCGTTGCAGAACAACTCGATTTCGTCCCCGGTGTTCCCATTTCTCATGAGAACGCCGAGACAATCGAGTGTCGCTTCGATATCTTCCGAAACCACTTGATCTTTCAAGTCCACCAAGTCCAAATCACCCGCGAGCATCGCCATAATCAACGCGCGATGCAGAAGACTTTTGGACAAAGGCGTGCGAACGCTTCCGACCAGAACTCCGGGATAGACCGAAAGGGTCCCGTTGCGTCGGTTCCGCGCGGCATATCTCCTTTTTTCTCGCTCGCTATGATTCATTCCATACTTCCTTCATCCGGTTAAGGAGAACTTCTTTTTCCGTCGGCACGGCCGACGCCTCGCCGATACCGCGGAGAAACACATAGAATATTTTACCGGTCAGACGCTTCTTGTCCGACATCATCGCCTCAAAAACTTCTTCTGCGGATAGTTCCGTACGGACCGGCAAATGCCATTTCTCCAAGAGGGTACGAATCCTCGCGGCGGTACCCTCCTCGGTGTACCCGGCCTTCTCGCCCATACGCGCCGCATAGACCATGCCGATCGCGACCGCTTCACCGTGCGAGATTTTCGCGTAACCGGTCAACTTCTCGATCGCGTGTCCGACGGTGTGACCGAAATTCAAAAGCATCCGTTCACCGGTATCGTATTCATCGTTCTGGACGACGGTCGTCTTGATTCGGACACACCGCTCGATCATCCACTCGAGATCGGAAAGCCCCTTCTCGATCGAATCGAAAAGCATCTTATCCCGAATACATCCGTACTTGATAACCTCGGCCATCCCCTCGGCCATGACCGAACGAGTCAGGGTTGACAGGACCGATGGGTCGATCAGAACCGCTCTCGGCTGGTAAAACGCACCGACCAGATTCTTCCCGTACGGCATGTCGATTCCGGTCTTGCCTCCGATCGAAGAGTCCACCTGAGCAAGAAGTGTCGTCGGCACTTGAATCAACGGACATCCGCGCATATACGACGCGGCCGCAAAACCGGTCAGATCACCGACCACGCCGCCGCCGAGCGCAATGATTACGTCGGTCCGGGTGATTCCGGCCGTGTGAAACTGATCGAAAAGCAAGAACAGCATGTCCCTGCTCTTTGACGGTTCGCCGGCAGGCACAGAGCAGGTCGCGACCGAGAAGTTCTCCTTCCGGAGCGATTCCGTCGCCCGGCCCAGGTACAGAGGTGCGACGTTCTCGTCGGTCACGATAAAAGCCTTCCGTCCCTTGACGCAGGAAGCCGCGACCTCACCTAAGCGGTCCAGCTTGCCGGATTGGATCAGGATCGGGTAGTTGCCGTTGTTGGTATTGGCCATGATTTCGGGCATGTTTGCCTCCTTGGACTGTAATGCGTCTCTTGATGCTTATTATGCCACGAACCGCGATCCGGCGGTTAACTTTCGGGCGGAAAACATGTCTATATGTATCGGCCGATCGATTCCGCCACCGGTCTCAGTCGGTTCATCACGCCGTCGAAATCCTCGGGCGTAAGCGACTGATTCCCGTCACTTAAGGCATGCTTCGGATCGTTGTGGACCTCGATGATCAGTCCGTCCGCTCCGATCGCGACGGCGGCCTTGGACAACGGTTCGACCAGCCATGCGGCTCCGCCCGCATGGGAAGGATCCACCACGACCGGCAGGTGCGTCCTGGACTTCAGTACCGGCACCGCACTGATATCAAGCGTGTTTCTCGTCGAGGTCTCGAAAGTCCGGATCCCCCGCTCGCAGAGAATAATCTGTGAGTTTCCGCCGGACATGATATATTCGGCGGACATCAGCATCTCGTCGACGGAGTTCGCGAAGCCTCGCTTCAGGAGGATCGGCTTGGATATCCTTCCGAGTTCCTTCAGGAGTTCAAAATTCTGCATGTTGCGCGCACCGACCTGGATCAAGTCGACGAACTCCAGAAAGAGTTCCAGCTGGGACGCATTCGTAATTTCGGACACGACCGGCAGGCCGGTCTTGGCCTTGGCCCGCTTCAGGTACATCAGGCCCTCTGCCTTCAACCCCTGGAACGCGTACGGCGACGTTCTCGGTTTAAACGCTCCGCCGCGAAAAAGGGTCGCACCGCTGGTCTTGACCGCCTCCGCGATGCCGAGCACCTGTTCCTCGGACTCGACCGAGCAAGGTCCCGCGCAGACGACGATCTTGTCGCCGCCGATCTCGACATCCCCGATCCGGACAATGGTATTGTCCGGGTGAAATTTACGGTTCGCCCGCTTATAGGGTTCCTGGACCTTCATCACACGCTCGACTTCTTCGAGCATCTGCATCGCTTCGACCCCGACTGCGCTGGTGTCGCCGACGAGTCCGATGATCGTCGTCTGGCTTCCGTATATCGTGTTGGTTTGGACCCCGTAGTTTTTTTGAAGAAACTCACAGAGATTCTCTGTTTTTTCACGGGTAACACCGTTCTTGAGTACCAATATCATTTCATTATCCTCCGTATCCGATCGCGGTCACGGTATCCCGGGCGATATCCTCGGGTTCCCGATCCGCGGTAATGATCACATCCGCGTATCTCTTGTAATCCGGTAGCCGCGCCTCAAAGAGGCGTGCCACCTTCGTAAATCGCTCGGCTTCCGGCTCGTCGCCGCTTCCGGCCAGGGGTCGTCCGCGCTCCGCTTTAATCCGCTCCCACAGAACCGCTAACGGAGCGTCCAGATATACGTTCAGCGCGCCGTACTCTTCAGTGATCACCCGGTTCTCCTCTTGAACGATCAGTCCGCCGCCGGTAGCGATCAATAACGAACCCGGCCGCTTCATGTACTCCCGATAGACGTCGGTCTCAATTTTGCGAAAAGCGCTTTCGCCGTCCCTCTCGAAAATTTCCTCGATCGAACAGCCGCATACGCGCCGGATTTCCTCATCGAGATCAATAAAGGCAATGCCGAGACGCTCCGCGATCTGCCGCCCGACCGTCGATTTACCGGAACCCATAAATCCGGTCACAATGATCTTGACCGGAGATTTTTTCAGGATTTCCTTCGGCAAATCCTTGAGGATCGGAAGCAACCGGCTCTCCGAAAATTCGGCATCCGGATTCCAGATTTTCTGGGCAGCCAATGCTTGATGAAAAAGCATCGGGAGTCCGCCCGTCGCTTGCGCGCCGACTTTGCGCGCGGCAAGAACGAACCGGGTCGCCGGCGGATTATAGACGGTATCGAATACGACCGTATCCGCGGTCAGGTACTTCGAGAACTCCGGCACAGCGGCGCACTTCGGCCACATCCCGAGCGGGGTCGCATTCAAAACGACGTCGGGATTTCGCCTCGCGGCATCCTCTTCGGAGTCCGCGATGCGTACCGCCTTGGCAAACGGACCCAAATCCCGTGCCAACGTTTCCGCCTGATCCCGAAGCACAGCCAGAATATCAATGTTTGCTCCGGCGTCGGCCGCCTCAAAAGCCAGCATGCGCGCGACGCCGCCGGCCCCGAGAATTAAGACGTTCTTATTGCTCATATCCACAGCGCAAGCGGAAAACCCGTCACGATCGGTGTTGTACCCGCGCTTTTCGAAAACCGTATTCACGGCCCTGAGGCGTCCCGCCCGGGGATCCAGCCCGTCCAAATACTTAATAATCTTTTCCTTATAAGGTATCGTGACGTTGAATCCATGGAGTTCGCGCATCAGGATCGGCGCGTAACGGTCGATCTCCTTGGGATCGATATCGAAAAGCTCATAGCGTCCGGATATTCCGGAAGCCTCCATGATCCGCTCGTGGATATACGGGGACATGCTGTGACCGAGCGGGTGCCCGATCAAACCCAGCCTAATCGCACTCATAGCCGGCCTCCTTCAGGATCGAATACGCGCGAACCGCCTGAGCGCTGTTTTCCAGGAGCAGGTGCAATTGCCCGCCTTCATAGGTCCTGAAGTTTCTGATATTGATGTTCCGGATGTTGATCCCTTCTTTGCCGAGGAGGGTGGTGATGGCGCCGAGTTCTCCCGGCTTATCCTCCAGATACACCGTCAACGAACTGGTCGCGTCCAGCGCGCCCCGCCCGCCGGTCGGCAGGCTGTTGCGATAATGCGCCGCCTGCGCGAAAAACGACTCCGTTGACCTTCGGTCCCCGGCTTCAAGCCGCTCGCGGACCTCCGTAAGTAAATCAATATATTCGGACAGGATCGGCACGAGACTCCCGGAGGAGGCAGAGGTAATCTCCGCCCACAGTGCGGCGTCCGACGACGCGATCCGGGTGATATCCCGAAATCCGCCGGCCGCGAGCGCGGCCAGGTCTCCGTCGTCCAGCCTTGCGGCTAAAAGCGAAAGTGCCGAGGCGGCAACATGCGGCAGATGAGAAATTGCCGCGACCCGCCGATCATGCTCCCCCGCATCCATCCGAACGGGAATGGCCCCGATCGAACGAATCAACTTCTCGAGCGCAGTCAAGCGAACCGCGGATACCGTCGAATTCGACCCGACACACAGGACATAGATCGCGTTCTCGAAAAGCGAAACATTCGAGCACACATACCCATGACGCTCCGACCCGGCCATCGGGTGTCCCCCGATAAAATTCGGAAGCGATACCGATTCCATCACCGGCTCCTTGACCGACCCGACATCGGAGAGAATTCCGACATTCAGCCGGCCCAACGCGGGCAGTTCTTCGATAATTACGGCAAGAGGAGTACACAAGAGCACCAGATCGCAGTCCTCAAAGATTGCATAACCCTGTCCCGGCCGCGAAAAAGCGTCGATAACGCCCTCTTCCATCGCGAGCCGCCCGGCCTCACCGTCGATATCCACCGCCGCAATATAGGGAACCTTTGCCTTCGCCCTCAATGCCTTGGCCAGGGATCCTCCGATCAAACCAAGTCCGAGAATACCGACGCGCGATATTCCCGTTTCCGAAGTCCCACTGCCGTCCCGATTTGCCATATTCTTCCCTTTTCCTTCCATACTTCCGATCACCGCAAATCGATACCGTCGACTATTTGAACCGCTCGTCGTAGACGCGCTTGATTTTACCCTCCGAACGCGGCAAGCTTCTCGGCTCACAGAGAACGATCCGTGCATGCACTCCGGTAATCGACGCGATATCTCCCGCCAGCTTCCGTTCGATATTCTCAATATCCTTGACCGAATCCGAAAAGAAAGCGTTCGACATCTCCACTTTGACAGTCATTCTGTCAAGATTATCCACACGATCGATCACAATAATATAATGCGGCTCGACCTGACTGTAGGTCAACATCACCGCCTCAATCTGGGTCGGGAATACGTTAACTCCGCGGATGATCAGCATGTCGTCCGCCCGGCCCGTCACTTTCTCCATTCTGGGCGTCGTCCGGCCGCATTCACATTTTCCGTAATAGAGCCGGGTCAGGTCATGAGTATTATAGCGCAGAAGAGGAGTGCCCTCCTTAGTAACGGACGAGAACACCAACTCTCCGAGCTCTCCTTCCGGCAAAGGCTTCCCGGTCTCGGGATCCACAACCTCCGGTATAAAATGATCTGCCTCCAGGTGAATCAGATCGGAATGCGCGCAGGCGCACCCGACGCCCGGGCCGAGGATCTCGGACAAGCCGTAGATATCGAATGCGCGTAGCCCGACCTTCTCCTCGATCTGATTGCGCATCTCGACCGTCCAAGGCTCGGCTCCGAAAATGCCGCACTTCAGATTCAGTTCCTCCGGTCCGACCCCCATCTCCGCCATCTTGTCCGCCAGATGAAGCATGTAGGACGGTGTGCACAAGATCACGTTCGGTTGCCATTCGCGAAGGATCTGGATCTGTCTCGGCGTATTCCCGCCGGAAACCGGGATGGCCGTCGCTCCGAGCGTGTCGCACGCGTAATGCGGTCCGAGACCGCCGGTGAATAATCCGTAACCGTACGCAATATGAACCAAGTCGCCCTTTCCGACACCGGACCGTGCCATAGAGCGGCACAGGCAATCCGTCCAAAGCGCGATGTCCGCGCGGGTGTATCCGACGACCTTCATTCTTCCGGTCGTTCCGGATGACGCGTGGAAACGAACGATATCCTCCCGCGGTACCGCCAATGTACCGAACGGGTAGTTGTCGCGAAAATCGTATTTATCCGTGAACGGGAGCTTCGGCAGATCGTCGATTCCCTTGATATCTTCGGGTACGATCCCCGCTTCGTCCATTTTTTTCCGGTAGTACGGAACACGCTCATACATCCGCTTCACACACGCAACTAACCGCGTGCTTTGAACCTTGCGCAGTTCATCCTGCGACATACATTCTGCCTTTGCGTCCCAGATATACGTTTGGATTTCTTTCCTGGCCATTCTGTTCACCCCTCGTCTTCACCGTATCTCGATAAAAAAATCCCATTGCCGTATCGCATCGATTCGGCAATGGGACGATTAAATCGCGGTACCACCCATCTTCGGCCACTCTCCTACCGGATACTTGCCGCACTCAGTCGGACACATTCCTCGCTCGCGATTCAATGCCCGCTTCCCTGTAACGGTGGACCTCCGTATTTGCTTACTGCGACCGATTCCGGTCGGTTCCTCAAATCCGCTCTGGAGTGAACTTCGCTCGAAAAGGATCCGTGATACGGGCTTCCAGTCTATGACCCGTTCTCCCTGTCCGGCCGATTCGGGGTACTCTTCTCCGTCGTCGCGTTTGAAAAAAGATTAAACTCGATTATGCCTTATGCCCGTCAGAAAGTCAATGTTCTCTCCGTTGTGCTTCCGTCTTCTTCTGTCGAAATTCTGACTTCACCTTTCTCCATGTCTACTTCAAGAGTATGCTTAAAGATCTTCTCACCCTTCTCAAAGGAATCCATCGTGATCAGGTAGTACGTGAAATCACCGTCGTAGTTATAAATAGAATCCAACTCGTACAGGTATTCGGCGAAAGCGTCAACAACTATTTCAGAAATGACGGGTGTATCGATGACCACATAATCTTCATAGTCTCCGAGCCCCTGGTAATCGAAGTAATATTCATATTTTACCGACGGCTCTTCTTTCCACTCATACATATCGCCGTTGATGTAGTACATGTACGCATCCGGATCCTCATTCAATTTCAATGTAAAATAGGACGACCATTCGGACGGCAGCATTTTAACGTTGACGTGAAATTTCTCCGCTGCGCCTTCAATATCGATCACACCGTTATACAGGTGCGACTTATTGGCGTTCTCGACAACGATTTCATATTTGCCGGGCTCACCCTCGACTTCGTAATAGGTCAATTCAATATTTTCAAGCAACAACTCCGCCTTGGTCTTGTCCACCTTGGTTCCGATGAATTTCTTCAGCACTTCGTCCCGCTTCGGATTGCGATAAGCGATATAGTCGTCGCCGCTTAAAGCCGCATCCTTCTTGGCGGAATCCACCATGTCGACGATGCTCTGAAACTGGTCGCAGGAAGTCAGAACGGAAAGGGACATTACAAGCACGAGAAAAACAGATAATAAACGAATCTTTTTCATAACAGCCTCCTAATTAAAAACACACAGATATGCCACATTGTCGGGGTTTTTTTGGCAAATGTCAACGATATATGAAAATTATCCGGGATTTTTTCGAAAATTGCTTTATCAGAGGCCGTACAGGTCTTCTTGAATCGAAAATCGGATAAATCATGGCGAAATTATATCAATTGATCCCCAATTATTACACAAGTGTGTCGATTTGACGATATCAATTCGCATAAAAAATTAACAATTTGTTACTTTGTGAACACGGTTTAGATAAATCTCATTCACCAACCGGTCACATCCGGCCTTTACCATAGGTATTAGATAAGACTTCCGACAGCCGAAGATGGTGTCGGATCCCGTTCTCTTATTCCACACAAACTGCACCGAACATCGCAAACGCCGACAGCCCGACCGCACACACTCAGGGGAGACGGAGCAATGAAAATCTGGGAAATCCTTGACCTTCCGAAAACAAACAGCCTTCCGCAAATTCGCAAAGCATTCGTCGATAATTTCTGCTCCGTTCGTGTGCAGTTTTTTTCGGTTGAAGGCTTCCTCGTCATGAGAGAAGCCTATATCAAGGCGATCCGATATGCCCGAACCGGACTTCTGGAAAGCGATGAAATCGACCCCGCGGATAAGAATCTTTACTTGACCGCGGAGGTGAACGGTTATCTCCAGGAAATTCTCAAGCTCCGTCGTTCGGTTCTGCCCGAGAATACCGAAACCGTATTACCGAAGGAAGTCACGTCACGCTTCGATGATATCGTTCGCTTCTTTGTCTCCATGATGGCTCTCCACGAGGACTTCTACGGACGAATTGATATAAAGAACTGGCGGGATCTGCTTCAAAGCGATCTTCTTTGCGACGAACAGATCGTTCATCATCTTCGACTGCCCGTTCTTCGGGGATGCGCCGCCAACCCTCTGCTGCCGCAGAATGTTTGGGTATATCTTGACCTGGTGTTTCATTGGACCGACCGTTCCTACAATATGCCGAAGGAATATGCCCGTGAGAAGCGTGTGTTGGGAATCGAGCTGGATCCGAGATGGAATCTGAGTTTCGGATTGTTTAAGCAGGAGCGCATCCAGACATCGGAGGGGAAACCCGATCTGATTCTCCCGATGTGGGACCACGCCCGCTCACAATCTCTGCTTCCGCCGGATACAACGGATTACGAACTTTACGCGACCTACCGCATGAACGCAAGAAATTCGATCATCGAGGGCAATGAGCAGGAAGCCGAGCGCAATTTTGTGAAGGCGGCGGAGATTTTCGATCGTGATCCCGATCTTTATGTGATCTACTTCGAATATCTTAACGCAATCAAAGACGAGGGCAAGCTTAAAGCCATCAAGGAACTGCATCTGATCATACTAAACCGGCTGTTGGATTTTTTCCCGGATCATTTCCTTTTTCTCCTCAGCCGCGCCGAAATCAATTCCGTACGTCAGCACCCGGATATCGTTATCTCCGAGTATAAAAAGTTGATGCAACGTTTTCCGGACAGTCTGATGGTTATTTACCAATTGTCGGAGGTGTACAGCCGGTCCGGACAAAACGCAGCCGCCAAGAAATGCCTGCGACAGATCGAGAAATCATATGCTTCGGTTCAGGAACGATTGAAGAGCGGCCGGGGATACACCGTCGATCCGCTTGCCGTGAACGAGCAGATTCGACTGAATGATAAGGTGTTCGAGATGATCCAGAAGCGGGCCGCGGATACCAAGGAACGGGACTCCTTCTTTCCCAGAAAGTTTAAGGCCGGATAACATTTTCGGGATTCGCCTCCTCCTGTAAGGCACCACGAATCGCCGGGTTTGAAAAATCCCGGCGATTCGCATATCATAGCCTCATGGTATAAATATGGCAAAATGAGTTGCGGAGGGATAAAATATGCCGAGTCAATGTCCGTATTGCGGGAATCCATTAGCAGAAACGGAGAACCGTTATTCGTATTCCTGCCCCGGTTGCGGCGAGGAAATTTTCGCGACCCGGTATCAATCCTATGATATCGAAGAGCCGGAAACTTCGCCTGTTTCAGAACCCGTCGTTCCGTCCGCTCCGAATCCTGTGAAGTATTACTCTCAGCCGCCCGTCGCGAATCCGATTCCGGCAAATCCTTACGCCCAAGGGCCGAACCCGATCCAGCCCTATCCGATTCAGCCACAAGGATCCGTTCCGCCGTTGCCCCCGTATATGCAAACCGGTCCAATTCCTCCTGGGGGCACGCTCCCTCCCCGGTCGCCTTCGGGCGCCCCGCAACCCTATCCGCCCGGATTTGGGGACAACGCTTCCGCGAAAAGTTCCGTCGGCAAAAGTCTCCTGTACAGTTTCATGCTCAGCATGCTGGTATCATCTTTGGTGGGACTCATTCCTTTATTCGGGATAATCTCCCCGCTGGTTTTCTTTATTTCTTTCGTCCTGTTTTTCATCGGGTTTCTAAAGCGCTACAACAAGAAAAACGGAGGCACCCGTTAGTCCTTTATCGAGGTTTTCCCTTGCCGGATATCAATCGCATGACGTTCTCGTTCTCCTCGCGGATTACCTTCATGGAAGAAGCGTCCAGCGAGTGACTGCGCCCGGAGTTTAAACGTTCCTGGACGGACTTATAACGCTTCTCGATCAACTTCAGAATCTTGGATGAGTCCGTATCCCGTCCGCTCGCCTGATATGCCCGGGCCATGGCATAAAGCACCATAAGACTGTCGGGAAACTGCACTTCCAATTTCCGGTATTCCTCAATCGCCTGATCGTATTGCTTGTTGTCAAAATAATAGTCCGCCTTACTGATCAGAAACCCAAGGTGTTCGGGATAGAAATCCAGAAGGCGCGCCACGATACCCAGATGCATCTCCTGAGTCATGGAATACTCGCCCTTTGACCGGAGACCTTTGATGAAATCGTAGAAAATCACGAAAAGATCCGAATCACCGTCAAAAACGTTGGCCGCCCGGATGAACCACTTCTCTGCGTCCGAAGCATTTCCGTCAATAATCGCGTCACGGCAAAACCGCCGGTATGCGGCATACATCTCGAAGTCCGTATTGAAAGCCGACGCGCGTTTGACCTTTCCGTATTCCCATTTGATCGGGTGGAGAACCCGTTCTCTCTCCTTCGGGCGTTCCGGCAGCTTCTTGATCAACCGAAACCGGGAAAAACTCAAGTCCCATCGGGGATCCGTTTCTGTCTTCAGTATCCGCATTTCCTCCGAGTAATCCTTCGGCACGCCGATGTTCGGATTGCTCCATTGAAATACCACGTCCAAATACAACCAGACATTCTGAGGCAATAACGGCTCGGCCGCGACCGAAGCGAGCAGTGGGAGCCGCAAATACCGAAGGATCAGCGGATTCCGAAGAATATCGCTTTGTAAAAGCTCTTTCCAATTCTCGACCTCGATCCGGCTGTAAAAATCGTCCTGCAAAGCCATCATCATTGTATAGAAGAAAACAATATCCGAAAGGTGTTTGATCACATCCGGAGGTGTGCCCGTCTTGGCGGTATCGGGCAGAGCGAGTTCTCTCAATCGAACGATCGGTTCCATGTACGCGATTACCCCGCGCGTGATCCTTAATGAGTTACGATCCTCCGGGATCTCGTAATCGGGATCCGTCCCGGATCTGGCATAAAGAAGAGCCCTTTGATAAGCTTCATGCGCGGCCAGAAAATCAGGGATCGAAAATTCTTCCGGGTTGATCTCGCAAAGGCCCTTCACGTACGCCATGCGAATTGCCGGAATATTATCCGTCCGATTGATCTTCAATACATCCCAAATTGTCATGATCATCCGCCTCTTTATGCCCGAAAAATATGCCGCTGCGCTTCAGTTCCTGAAACCTAATTATATCACATTCAAACATGTATCTTCATTCCCGCCCTTCTTCTCTTGCGGATCTGCGTGATTTTCTCGAGTATATGATATATTGGATACGATCGGGAGACGGAACATCCGTCCGTAGAATTTCCTGAATATCACATCGCCGTGCCGATCGGCACCGGTCGGGAGGAAAAATGGAAGAATCACCGAAAAGAATCCTGATCTCCGCCGTCGTTATCATTATTGTCGCCGGAATTATGTTGTTCATCTTTCTTACGTTTACTCGCCAACTCCAGCAGGCGATCGAGATTCGGAACGCCGCTTCCGAATCATCCGCGGAATCGGAAAGCACCGACATCGCAGGTGCGACATCGGCGCCTTGGGACCCCGACTTCTCGATGCCGGAATCGTGAAAATTTCCCGACGGAACCATCAATCACGATCAAACTGCATGCACACGCCCGATCAAGCGGGTCGGGTTATATACACATGAAAGTGATCTGAACCCCCACCTTCTCATTCTCGTCGGAAGGAAATACGATTTCGGATCCGCCATCATCGTTATACTCGTACCCCTTCCCTTCCAGAAAGGCTTCCGCATCGGCGGGAATAAGAGTAACGATCAGGCGGTACGTCCCGGGCTTCAGCGCCAGGATGCCGTTTCCGAACGATTGCTTGCAGTAAAAATCCAGGACCTTAACGTCCGATTCATCCAAGAATTCAATGAGCACCAATCCCTTATCGGATTCGATGTTATATGTGTACTGATAGGGCCTCTCCGCCTCAATCACAAACGAATACTCCCTGGGATCGGATGACTGTGATAACTCGATTTTTTCGTTCACATTCACCGGGACAGAAAGGAATACACCGGCAACCAACGTAACCAGCCCGGCAACAAAAAGTGTTGCGGACAAAACGATCGCCGCGATGATCGCCTTGATCCGTTTCCGACGCTGTGCGGCCCCGGCCTCCGCTGTCTCTCCTGCGGCCTTGCTCTTGATAAGCATCGCGCCGCCGATCAGCAATATCGGAGACAAACAAGAGAGCATCAACATGCTTCCGATCATCTGAGACGTGCTGATACCCGAAGTCGTCAGAACCTGATCGGCATACACCGCGTTGTCCTGAGTCGCCGGTTGCAATAACGTATACATCAGGATAACCGGAATGGCGTTGTTGATCATATGTAAGAATGAAGGATAAAAAATATTCCGGGTTTTCACCATGACATAGGAGAGAACCGCGCCCAGAATCGCAGTGCCCAGAAAGCGAACGGGGTCCAGATGAAAGACACCGAAAATGAAGCCCATAATGAGTACGATCACCCAATCAAACCGAATGGATCTCATGGTAGACTGGATGAAACCACGATGGAGCGCCTCCTCACATATCGCGGGCATCACCGCAAACACAAAGATGGCAACGATAAACGGAACATTCGTAAAGAATCCGCCGATCCCTTCGGATACCTCCGACATCTGTTGCGGAAACAAATAAGCGATCAGGGCATTGGCGAAAATCACGATCGAAAAAGCACCGGCCCACATCAATAATGCTCCGAAAAAAGGCCGAAGCGCGGGAGCTTTGAATGCGAACACATCCCGGAACTTCCGCCCGGAAAGGAGGATCGGTACGATCGCCAGGATCAGGATGATCACCTCCGTGACGGCCAGTCCGACCATCCCCTGATCCGCCTTCAAAAAATACATCTGGATCGGTACGCCCACGAAAATAAACACGACCATTACGATCACGAACCAGATAATGCCCATCCATGGCTTACGGAATGCGGACTGAATTTCAGTCAATTCTTTAAATTCCGGATCTTGCACTGCATTTTCCTCCTTGTAGCTGCTTCACGCCGGGTATTCAGCGCGTAACGTTATGATTATACTACATCTGTTGCTTTTCAGTTCACCCGGACGGGGAATTTTCGTTTATTCGTACCGCCGGTCTTCCTGACGATCGTTGCAATCGATCTCATTCACCGAACAAAAAACGCGCGACGTAAATCGCGCGTTTCGCTGTTATCGATCAGCTAAAGCTGATTCTCAAGATTCCGTCTGTGTTGTCAGAAGACTCTCTTCATCGGCTCGACTCTCTTCATCATCCGTTTCGCATTTCTCGATCCGGATGCGGGCGTCTTCCGTTCTGGAGTGAATGCTGAAGAACGGGCCCTCAAATTCGCCGGTTTCTTCGTTGAAACAGCTGTCCGGAAGGGGAATTCTCGCATAAACATCCGCTCCGTCGTCCGTTTCGACCTGAATTTCATACCAACTCCAGTTGTCCTTGTTCTCATCCCAGAACTCACCGATCTGTTTCATACCGAAGGTTCTGAGAGACATGACCGAGGCCACGGTGAAAATGATACCCAGAATCAGGCTGACAATACATATGATGATCAGTGCGATCGTTGACTTTTTCATTTTATTCACCTCCGGCGCTCCTAGAAGCCCTCATTATAGACTTTCTTGTTCCATTTTAAGTACTCCCTGGTCGCGATCACCGCTAATTTCGTCAGGAAAAAATTGATGATCCCGGAGAAAATTGCGAAGAACAAGAGCGCGAGTCCTAACAGAATTAGTCCCGCGACCGCCGCGGACGAAATCGCCGCCGCCGCCACAAAGATCGCAACCGCCGCGATGATCAGACCGACCGTAGCCGCCCAGAAAGAGAGAATGGCGGAATAGACGGACAGCGCCACCCATACCATGAAAAGAACATTGAACAGGATGACAAACAATCTCGGTCCGGTCAAATCCTTCTCTGTCTTCGGCACGGACGCCACTGCTTGTGTAACGGCCGCCGTGTTTTCGGGCGTCGCGCGGTATCCGGATGTTTTCTCGATATTTTCGGAAAGATAGGTTTCCGCGACTTGCCTCGGATCTCCGAGTTCCGCGGAAATCTCGTGCTCGGTTTTGCCCTGCGACAGTCCGATCGAGAAGTGCTCCTCGAAGTCCGAGCAAATCTCTGAGACTTCGGCGTCTCCCAGAATTCCCAGTTCCCGCTTCAGCATTGCGAGATACTCATCCTTTGTCATTTGCCATCACCCCCCACGATCTGATTGACGCTCCGGGTAAACGTCAGCCATTCTTCCAGAAGCGCGGCCAGGGTTTTTCTGCCCAACCCGGTCAGCTTGTAGTACTTTCTCGGCGGTCCGCTCTGAGATTCCTGCAGATATGTCGTGACCATACCGTCCGTCGCCAGTTTTCTTAAAATCGGGTAAACCGTCCCGTCGGAAATCTGAATCAACGCGGACAGCGTGTTGGCCAGTTCGTATCCGTACTGGTCACTGTCCTTCAGCATGGAAAGAACACAAAGATCCAGAACGCCTTTTTTGAATTGAACATTCATACTGTGTCCTCCTTAGTAGTGTGGTTTCTACGGTACTGATTATAGTACGGTACCGAACTTCAGTCAATACCCTTTGGATTATTTTTTGAAAATATTCCCCACTCCATCTTCTATTATAAAAAACCCGGCCTGTCGGACCGGGTTTCCCGTTTTAAAAAGGGAGCGCTCATTTGCTCTTTCGATAGAGTTCCTTGATTCGAAGCCTCTTGCCGTAACGAAGCACCGACGCGGTGTAAAGACGCGCGGAAAACCACGCCACAACGACCACGGCGGCGAGCAAAAGAGCAATCGAAATCGCGATATCGGAAGCCGGTATATCTGAGTTTAAAATCTTAAACGGCACAACAAAGGGTGACGTGAAAGGCACGTATACCGCGAATTTGGAAATGATACCGGCAGTGTCCGATATGGCTGTGAAATAACCGACGTAAAACGAAATCATTGATATAAATGCCACCGGCATCATCGCGGAATTCAAGTCCTCGATTTTATCGACCAATGCGCCGCAGACCGCGTTCATCACCGCGTAAAGCGCAAACCCCAGAACAAAGTACAGAAGGACCAGGACCGCGGAAGAGAACGTGAAAGTAGAAAGTGATATCGGCATCCCCATAATCGTGAAATCCTTGGGCACCAGAAGAAGATACCCGGCCACGGCGGCCAGAAGAAAGGCCGACAGTTGAGCAAGGCCGAGAAGACCCATCCCCAGACATTTTCCGATCAGGACATGGGAGGGCTTGGCGGATACGATCAATGTCTCCATGACACGGGAGGCTTTCTCGTTCGCGATCGACATCGAAACTCCGTACCCATAATAATAGATCGCGAAAAACATGATCAACAGGAGTACGATCCCGATATAATAACCGCTCAAATTCATGTTGCCGGCCATGTAGAATTCGTTTTCGAGCTTCGTCTGTGACAGCTCGATCAAGGCATCCGACGCACCGGATTTTTTCATCTCTTCCCGGATATATATCGGGGTCAGAGCGTCGGAAACAAGTCCGACATCCACGAAGGACATGAAGGTCTTGGCGGTTACCCGAATCCCGGGAACACTGTCAGTTTCCGTCACTTCGATAATTGCTTTATCGGCATCCACGCGAACCTCATCTCTGTATTTCTCGAGAAGCAGGATATCTCCGGTTATGACCTCCGCTTCGGGAAACAACGCCGTGATCGCTTCCTTCGCGCCGGGGACACGGTCGGTGTCGGAGACAAAATAGATCGATTTGTCTGGGCCGTCGTCCGGTGAGGAAACGATTTCGGAAATAGCGGGGATCGCGCTCGCGGCAAATATAAGAAGAAGAACGATAGCCGTAATGATCAGGAAGGCCTTCTTGCGCACGGCTTCCATAAAGGTAAATCGAAAAACCGTTAATATCTGCTTCATTTCGCAACACCCGCCTTTTCGAGGAAAATTTCATGGAGCGACGGCTCCCGGATCTCATATTTGACCGGATATTGGCCGTCGGCGATGATTCTTTTGAGAAACATTTCCGCCATTTCGTCGCCCGTGATTTTAAATTCGGTCTCGTCCGCCCTCTTCGCCAGAAGCTCCAATCCGCATTCTTGCGCCAAAGGCGTGACATCCCGCCCGGTTCGGACGAGCAAATTGGTGTGGCCGTAGCCGGCTTTGATTTGCTTCAGGTTTCCGCTCAGGATCGTTTGCCCGTTATGAAGCATCACGAGGTTCTCGCAGAACTCCTCGACGGTTGACATCTGATGACTGCTCATCACGATATATTTTCCCTCGTCGACAAGCTCCCCTATTAACTTGCGGATCAACTCGGTATTGACCGGGTCGAGCCCGCTGAACGGTTCGTCGAGAACGACGAGAACCGGATCGTGAATCAAAGTGGCCAGAAGTTGTATCTTTTGCTGGTTTCCCTTGGAAACCTTTTCCGCAAGCATATCCTTATATTCGGAAACGCCGAGCCGCTCCATCCACGAGAGCGCCGATCTCTTCGCATCGCCGTGGCTCATGCCCCTCAATTGACCGAAATAGATCAGTTGGCTCAGCACTTTGGTCTTGGTGTAAATACCCCGCTCCTCGGGCATATATCCGAAGCTCATGGTCTCCCGCGAGATCGGCTTCCCATTCCACTCAGCGGAGCCGGAATCCTTTTCAATGATGCCGAGAATCATTCGAATCGTCGTCGTTTTCCCGGCTCCGTTGGTACCGATCAATCCAAACACTCCGGGCCGATCCATCGAAAAACTGATCCGATCGACCGCTTTCTTTCCGTTGAAGGCTTTGCTGAGCTCTTCTACCTTTAAATTCATGCAATTCTCCTCCCGTGACCGAAAAAATGCGCACTTCCCCGCGCGCTGATTTCATTAAAAAGTCGGGGCCGTTCTTCGGTGCGAATTTATTGTTCGCTGATCAGACCCGTATCGTTATCTCCCGACCGGTCGGTTTGTATTGCCGGTATCGCACACCCGCGGCATCCATCATCCGCCGTGCCGCGACGAACAGATCTTCGTCCGCGTATTTGTCCGAAAGATAGCAGACCTCCGTAATCCCCTTCTGAATCAGGGCTTTCGTGCACTCCGCACAGGGAAACAGCGTGGTGTAAACATGACTCCCCCGAAGATCCGCAGTACCACTGTTCAAAATTGCGTTCATCTCCGCGTGACACACATAGAGATATTTGGTATCCAACGGACTGCCCTCTCGTGCCCATGGGAACTCGTCGTCCGAACAGCCGATCGGCATCCCGTTATATCCCATCGTCAGGATTCTCTGGTCGGAGCTGATGATGCACGCTCCGACCTGGGTCCCCGGATCCTTACTGCGCCTTGCGGAAAGCAGAGCGATCCCCATAAAATACTCGTCCCAAGTAATATAATCCTGCCTTTTCATCGCCACGCCCTCCGCTCCGTTTGATCATCAGTATACCCGAAAAAGCATCCGCTGTTCAACACGAAATCAGCCCGTTCCGCCTGTCGGGAAGTCGCCGGGAACAACTTTTCGCCGGCTTCCGGAGTATTCTGCGGCGCTCTTCCCCGCCAGATATCCGGTCGCAAATGCCGCCTGCAAATTGAACCCGCCCGTGTCCCCGTCGATATCCAGAAGTTCCCCCGCGAAAAACAGGCCGTCAACGAGCCGTGAGCTCATTGTTCTCGGATCCACCTCACGCAGGCAAACACCGCCGGCCGTCGTCATCGCCGTCGAAAAAAGCGGCGGCCCGGAAACGGTATACGAGAGATTCCGAAGCACCTTGAGAAGCGATTTCCGCGCTTCTTTTCGCAAGTCCCGGCAATAAACATCCGGCGAAACTCCGGTGCGAGCAAAAAGATGTTCCAGAAATGAAGACGGAAAGTACGCGCGCAGAACCGAAAAGAGCCTGCTGTTTTTGTTCTCCGAAAGAAGTCTCATCATTCGGTCTCCGGCATCTTCTTCCGCACCGTCCGGCCACAGGTCCAGATCAATCCGAATCCGTCCGCCGTATTCCTCTGGTCCGATCGGCAGACTGCGGGAGAGAGAAAGAATCACAGGTCCGGATAAACCGTGATGCGTATACAACACGTCGCCCGTCCTGGCGGCGAGAATATTTCCGTCTCCGACTACGGAAACGCGGACACCCGCGAGAGAAACGCCCGGTATCATCGGCAATTCGTCCGACACGATATCAATCGGAGCCAATGCCGGGCGCATCGGAATAATGGCGTGACCGAGCCGGGACGCAATCACCGTTCCGTCACCCGCCGAACCGGTCGTAGGGTAGGATTGTCCGCCGACGCAAAGGACGCAGGCATCCACCGCTTTGGCACCGTTAACGGTGATGATCCGGGAAACCGCGCCGGACCGGTTTTTCCGGATGTCAAGAACTGATTCGGCCCCGACAAACCTCACTCCGAGGCGTTCCGCATAATCAAAAAGCGCGCCGAGCACATCCGCAGCTCGGTTGCTCGCCGGAAAAACGCGCCCTCCCGCTTCCTCCTTCAGCCGTACCCCGAGCGACTCGAAAAAGTGCTCCGTATCCTCCGGCCCGAAGGAATGGAGCGCTTTGATCAGAAACTTTCCGTTCCCGAAATAACGATCCGGATACTCCCGGATCGACAGACGATTGGTCAGGTTGCACCGACCGTTTCCCGTAAGGAGAAGTTTACGGCCGGGCAAAGTATTTTTCTCGAAAAGCACCACGCGGGCACCGGCTTGCGCCGCTGTGATCGCGGCCATCAATCCGGCCGGGCCGGCACCGACGATCCCGACGGTCATTCGAAAGCCAGCCGGACGATCCGATCACACAATTCAGGATAAGTCAGACCGATCTGCGCTGCCTCCTGCGGCAAAAGACTCATCGGAGTCATACCGGGAAGCGTATTTGCCTCGAGGCAATAGAAAATATCGTCCGGTCCGAGTATAAAATCGACCCGGGAGTAACTGCCGAGACGCAGAGCCTTGTGTACCGCCAACGCACTTTCGGCCAACCGCGCCGCTTGCTCGGGGTTGATGTCTGCGGGACATATCTCGGTGGCAAGACCCTTCTGGTACTTGTTCTTATAATCATAAAAGCCTTGATGCGGGATTATCTCAATCGCGGGGAGCACCTCGCCGCCGAGAATGCCGACCGAGAATTCACGGCCGGGGATCATCTTCTCCGCCAAAACCAAATCTTCGTATATATTCGCTTCCCGTACGGCGGTCCGGTATTCGTCCTCGCTCCGGACGATCGATATCCCGACGCTTGAGCCGCAATGGATCGGTTTGATCACACAAGGAAACCCAACGGAATCGCGAACCTCCCGCATCGACTCTTCGGTCGCGCTCGCAAAAACCCAGTCCGCGGTCGGAACACCCGCAAGCCGCATCAACTTCTTGGAAAGATCCTTATCCATCGCCAACAGGCTTCCGCAATAATCCGATCCGGTGTAGCGAATGTCGTGACACTCCAGAACCGCCTGAAGCTGACCGTTCTCGCCCATTGATCCGTGGAGCGCGATAAAAACGACGTCCGCGGCGGAACAAAGTTCCAGTATATTTTCCCCGATGAGGGCCTTGCGGCCGTTATGCTTCTCGCGAAGGATCTTCAGGTCCGGTGCCTGATCCGGAATTTCAAATGAATAGCGAAAAAGAGAATCCGGTGACAAAAAAGCATCTTTCGCGTCGCCCCGGATTTCCGCGCCTTCATAAACATCCGCCATGACGACTTGATGTCCGCGATCCAGTAGCGCGTTCGCCACCAAACTGCCGGAGGAAAGGGATACGTCCCGTTCCGGGCTCAGGCCGCCGGCCAATACAACGATTCTCATTTGATGAGATCCTCCGATTCAAAAAGAATAAACACATAGAATATACCACAGCAAAAAGATGTTTTCGACACCGGAAGAAATTCTTCACATGAAATGTAATCGAAGAGTAGCAATTTTACGGGGCAATATCGGGACTCGTGTGCTAATATTATTTTGTATATCTATGGAAAGCGGTGTGAAGCGGTATGGATTTAATTGTTCTGATGCCCTTTTACAACGAAGAGAAGCAGATTCCGGTTACGGTCAATCGTATGATTCCGTTATTGGACGCGCTTGATCTTCGGTATTCTCTGCTTTTGGTGAACGACGGCTCCTCCGACGGCACATGGAAGGCCATAGAGGACGCCTCGGACCGCCATTACGGCAAAGTGCGGGGGATCAGCCTTTCAAGGAACTTCGGGAAAGAAGCCGCCATTTGCGCCGGCCTTGACGTGGCCGACGCCGACGCGGTCATCCTCATGGACGGAGATCTTCAGCACCCGCCGGAGTGTATCCCCGAGATGATCCGTCTTTGGCGAGAAGAAGGCTACGAGATCGTTGAAGGTGTGAAGTCGGATCGCGGGCGGGAAGGCGTTTTTTCCAGGCTTCAGGCGAAACTTTTTTACAGTATGTTCCGCAGAATGTCCGGTTATGATCTGTCCAACGCATCCGACTACAAACTGCTTGATCGCAAGGTCGTGCTGAAGTGGCGCACGTTAGGCGAGCACAACACTTTTTTCAGAGGACTTTCGGCGTGGCTCGGTTTCCGCAGGGTCTCCTTTCCTTTTGAAGTGGCCGAACGACAAACCGGCCGGTCACGTTGGAAGATCAGCAGCCTTTTGCGTCTTTCGGTACACGCGATCGTTTCGTTTTCGGCGATTCCGCTCCATCTGATCAGTTTCATCGGAGCAATCTTTCTGATCGGAACTTTGATCCTGTTGATCCAGACTCTGGTCAACTATTTTTCCGGAGGGGCCGCCGACGGTTTTACAACGGTCATTATCGTCACGCTCGCAATCGGCGCTTGCGTTATGATCAGCCTCGGCTTGATCGGGACTTATGTCGCCCTCATTTTCGATGAGGTGAAAAATCGCCCGCGTTATATCATTTCCGAGGATACCGGGGTCGCGCGGGATGGCGACACCGAGTCTCAGACGGCGAAGAAGGAGTCGTAAATGTTTGCAGTTTTGTATCTGGTCATCTGTCTGTTTTTCGGCACTCAACTGATTCGCTTCGCAATACCCGATATTCGACGTTTGTATGTCGGAATCGCAGCTCGTCAGGAGTTCATCGCCAAGGTCCCTTCTATGTTATTCCTTCTTCCGGCCGGTTTTGCCGTCGGTTTGATGTCAGTCACGGCGTTCACGTATTACGCGGCGCTGATCCTGAAGCGCTTCGTGCCGAGCGATATGCATATCTTGTATCCCGCGAACATCTTATCCATGTGTCTGTTCCTTTACCTCGGAAGTCTGATGTGGCAAAAATGTCATATCCGTAACGACAGGGAGTTCAAAGAGCGTGCGAGGCGGCTTGCGACACCCGGAGAGAAACCCAAACCCGTCCTCCCGGTTTTCGACCGTTCGATTCCGATGATCATTTTCGCGATCATCACCGTCATCGCGGTTGCGGCTGCGGCGGCCTATATCAGCTTCTATACTTTTCGCATCGAAGCGGGACAGCTTCTCGTCGGTCCGTCCGTCGCCAGCGACTTCGGTCCGCATATCGCGTTGACCTCCTCGTTTTCGACCGGAAGTAATTTCCCGACGCAATACCCTCATTTCGCCGGAGACAAGATTCAATACCATTTCTTCTTTAACTTCCTGTGCGGGAATCTGAATCTTCTGGGGCTTCCGATGGACTTCGCTTTCAACCTTCCGTTTATTCTGACCTTTACCGGCACTATCATTCTGTTGGGCACGCTGGCCGTCCTGCTCTCCGGTCGCAGACTGGCCCTCATCCTCACTCCCGCTCTGGTTCTTTTCCGAAGCGCACTGAACATCTTCTACCAATTGGCGGAGCTTTTCCGCGCGCCCGGCGCCACTGTCGGATCGGTGATGCAAACGATCCGGGAGCAGCATGATTGGTTCGGTCTGACCCTTCGAGACGAATGGGGCTTATGGGCCGTCAATGTGTATGCGAACCAACGGCACCTGATGCTGGGAGTTTCCGTGGTGTTGGTGTTGGTATTTCTCTTCGTTCCTCATGTTCGCAGAATGTTCCTTCATCTTGGCAAAGCCGCCGGAATCAAAGAGAAACTGCGGACATTTTTCGCTTCGCGACAAGCCTGGATCCCTCGTAAATCGGACCCGTTACACCCATATTCCTTACTTCTGGTCGC